>CAYGMI010000040.1:0-6341 GCA_964351125.1 uncultured Candidatus Saccharibacteria bacterium
GGAATCAGAAGACGGAATGAATTTAATATATGCTCTAGAATCACTGCCTGACCTATGTGATGCTGATTCAGCAAAAACTTGGCTATTCGATGCAATAAAATCTCTGGAGCGTAGGGATGCTGTTAAAGAAGATATTAGTACATACTACCTAATAGAAAAGGATTCGGAGCTTGTTTGGGTCGAACAGGAGGAGTTGCTGTTACTTGACGAGTATGATTATCCTATAAAAGGTTTCAGGATAGAGGATCAGGGAACAGGCTATTCAGAGGAACTACCTGCAATGATGGGGTCAGAAAAATCGTCTAAAGATGCCTCGTTCTTGGCAGGAAGTTATGGAGACGGAATGAAGATGACCGTTGCGTATTTAATGCGCATGGGTTGTAGCCTCAGAATCGGTTCGAAATACAACAATGCCAGGAATATGGAATCCGTTGAATGGGTAATGGACACCAAAGTAGATTCCGATAAGATCACATATACTGGCGAAAAGTATTCTACATTCAATGTCAGAATGAATACTGGAAGCTTTACCGAGATTAATTTTACAAACTTGGGTAGTTCAGAAGCTCATCTCCTATCTAGTACATTTGATCCTAGGATAAATAGATCTCAATACTTTGCGTATAGAGATCCTGAAGTTGAGTTTGTAGCTGCAGACTACCCAGTACCTGTGTCGGTTACAAATTCCCCAGGTTATGCAAGGAGAATCTATGTTCAGGGTCTTCAGATTACAGAAACACAATCGAGTATCTTGCCCATATTTGGATACGATTTGCAGGTACCCGGAAGTTCGATACTAAAAGGTGCAGACAGGAGAGGTCTGGACGAGTTTAGATTTAAGAATTTGATTAATGATTTCTGGTGCAACTGTACTGACGAGAAAATGGCTAAGTTGATTATTGGAATAGGATTATTTGGAGCTATGTTCGGATCAAATGAAAATACAGTTGAGGCAAATGCGTTGGACTCTCTTCCGTATCGAATCACACACTCTTCAGAAAGGGTGAAAGAAACATACAGGGGCGCTTTTCTAGAAATGTTCCCAGGTATAAGAGATCAAGCGGGTATTGTGGTCTGCAGCAAAGGCATATTCACAGGTGAGGTAAGTCCTGAGCTAGTCGAGACAGCAGCAGCACAAGACTATTTAGTCATTTCGGATGATGGTACCCTTAAAGGCTATGCAATAAGGAATTTCTTAACTTCTTTGTTTCCAGATAAGAAAATAACTGATGAGTACGAATTTCTGCAGGAGTTCAGGCAACCGGAGAGTGTTGTCGTCGAGAAAACCGAAATAGAAGTTAGGGTAGAATCGCAATTAAGAGAAATGTCTGTAAGAATTGAGGAGTTTTTTCAAAGTAAAGGACTGAATGGGGAAAACTTTATTGTTCAGAAACACCTACCCGAAAATATAACTGTAAAGGAGTACGAAGGGATTAGCGCTGGAGTTGTACTTAGAAAGATTACCCCGATTGAATTCATTGTAGATAGAGATATTTTTTCGGATGAGTCAGAAGATACAAGAAAGTACAGAGAATTCCTAATTCTAAGAGCTCTGATCTTCTACTATGCAGGTGCAAGAAGTAACAGAAGAGAAGATTACTTCATGGCTCAGAATTTAGTAAATAATTTGATTGCGGCTGCTCCAATAGGGTTTACTCCAGAGCAAAGCACCCAACTTTTAGATATAAGATCAGTGATTGATGACCAATTAGAACCTTTTGAACTAGTTGGTGATTTCTATAGGGATGAGCTTCTAGAAGCAGATGACTTTGTTATTGAAGCGAGAGAATTATTACTAAGGTCTAAAACGTACGGAAGCTCCTTAGACGAACTGTATTCTGCCAAGGAGAAAATAAATGATTTGATTAAGGCAAATAGTAAGATTGTCCCTGAGGTTATAAAAATGCTCCCGATTGAGCTCAGCCGAGAAGGAAAATACATTTCGTTATCTTTGGACGAAGAATCGGGATTACTAGAAGTTCAAGAATCGGAAGCAATTGATCAGCTCGTACATGAGCATCTTGGTACTATAAGCATCAATAGAATAGGAAGTTTATATGTGGCGGTAATTCCACTTGATATCAAATTAAATGAGCACTTAGATGTTAAGTTGCAAAACTTCTCAATCACCAAAACCATAAGTTTGCAGAATAATCACGGTCATATCTATCCAGATACGCCAGTTAATTTCAGCCTAACTGGAGAAGGGATGCCCAAGCTGGAATTACTTTTTGGAGTAAATGTATTCTTTGTGGATGGTGCATTAGTGATAAAGCTCGATACTGTTCAAGATAAGGCCACAGATAAACTAAGCCTCGCTTTACAAGAGAATAGGATCGTTTTTGAAGAACAATCAACATCAGCAGAGAAACCTGAATCTAATACTGGAAAAGACTTTATAGAAACAAGCCTAAAGACTAGTTATAGAAATGATGCTGTAGTACCAAGACGTATTTGGACAGAAATAATGCAAAATCACATTGATGCAACTGGAGAGATGCCAGAGATGAGGTATAGGGTTATTCATGAAGGAGAGGATATTTGGCTAACTCGGGCAGAGTTGGTTACGGATGAGTATCGAGAAGCAGTATTAGTTGGAGTCAGTATCTTAGATAAAGGAGAAGGCTACACAACAGATAAACTAAGTGTACTTGGAGATAATCCAGAAAAACGTAGGGGAGGCTCCAGAGGGCACTTTGGAGAAGGTGCAAAGCTATTAGCAGTTCAAGCAGCTAGTCGAAATTATAGAATTAGGTTTAGCAGCCGCAAGTGGGATGCCGAGGTGACTTCATACGCTGGCCCAACGATATATGATCCTGTAAAACAGGAAAATAAATCTTCAAAGCTTGTCGGGTTTAAAACAGAATGGAGAGAAGATTCAGGTGTAAAACCAACCTGGAGCGATTCTTATTACTCAGAGGGTTCACTTACAGAGATAATGGAGTCCGAAGCGTTTATCGATAGGGCAGTAAAGCAGAGAGATCAGTATTCGAGTTTGAGAATCGTTCTGGATGAAGCTGACCCTAGGAATGTTGACGAAGAGGGGCAAAGAGGTATCGGTAGATTCATGCGTTATCCTGGTCGGGATTATGATCTAAGAGATCAAGAATTTACTATTGCAGAAACTACAGTTTTGCTTCATTCTCCTGGGCAGATATACCAAGGCGGAATAGCATTCAACCCTCCTACAAAGAGAATGATGTTCGGATATGATATAGCGCCCGAGCCGACAGGCACGGACCCTTCTAGGATCTTGATAAATAATAGAGACAGAAATTTGATTAATGAGGCTAGACTAAAATCGATATTCAAAGACTTTGCCAAGCAAATGCCTCTTGAACACTGTATAAGGATATTGACTCGGCTAAAAGAGGATTCTCAGAAACTAACAAATGTTGATTATTTTGAATATACACTTCTGCATGATGTCCCGGATAGGGTTCTGGCTAGGGCTATGTATGAGGTGTTTGGACCTATTTACATCAACTCATCAAGTAGAATAGAGAAGGAGTATGAATATGGTAAGCCTACTCCAATGCAACTATACGAACTCGAGGAGCTAAAATTTGTGGAATCTATCATTCCAGAAAGTTTTGATATGACCGTATTATCCGCAGCTAATCCGATATTGGTGAATAGATTAAGTATGGTTCTGCCTACTACTCAAGAATATGCACTGAGAGTTGATGAGAAGTTCAAGAGAGAAATCATTTTGACCGAAGAGCAACAAGAGCAGCTAAACAATGTTGTAAGATTAAGAGTACTGACGATATCCAGAACGATAACCGAGCTAAGTACAACATCCTCTGGAAGGCTGCTTTTAGATGAAATAGGAGTTAACTCTCAGTTTTATACTCAGGCTAAAAGTGAAGAGGAGAGAGAAAAGGCCCTTGAGTATTGGAATGCACAAATGAGAAGCTACTTAATGGTAGCGATCTTAGATAAAGATAGAATAGATGTGACAGCTCATCTTGCTGACCTTAGAGGAAATGTGAAGGGCTATACTTCATACCTCTCTAAAGAGTTAACCATGGGCGCAAGAGGATTAGAAGACCCGGAAGGATTCGTCGCATATGTAGATCACGAACTAAACCACATGATATTTACTGTGGGAGACTATAATATGGGCTTCCTGAGTTTACTTTTACTTAATACAGAGTTAAAAGCTCTTATTGTAGAATGAATATACTAATCCTAGGAGCCACCGGCAGTGTTGGCAAAAGTCTTACAAAATACTTTCTTAAGAAAGGACATCAAGTTGTGGTTCCTTACCGCAACGAGCAAAAGAAAGCTGAGTTTCTTGAGTTCCTTAATAGCAAAGGAGTGTCACAAGACGAAAATCTACTGCTTATAGAGGGTGATTTGCATTCTGACGAAGGCGCCGAGAAGCTATTCACAGCCATCACTCTTCAAAACGTCCATGTTGACCTGATTATCGCAGCGGTAGGTAAGTTTGAGAAAACAGGGAGACTTATAGAAGTCTCAACTGAGAAGTGGCACGATATTTTAGAAGCAAATCTTACTTCTCACTTTAGAGCTGCTAAGCATTCAATATTGTTGTTAGAAGAGCAGAACGGGGGTAGATACATCTCGATTAATGGCGACAAATCTATTTATACCGAGACAGGCTATGGAGCAGTATCAGTTTCGGATGCTGGGCACCAAATGTTAATTCAAGCCCTGATTAGCGAGAACGAAATGGATGGTATTCTGATTCAGTCACTAACAATTATGGACCCTGTAAACTTGGATGGAGAATCTGCAGGTACAATTCCTGCCGATAAAATAGGGGAGCGCATAGAAAATCAGCTTCTTACCAGTTCAGATGATTCTAACTGGGATTTTAAAATTTCTTCTAAGGACTACTAAGCATGCAGATCAATCTAATCGCTGCTATGGCCAAAAATAGGGTGATAGGGAATAAAGGCAGAATGGCCTGGCAAATCTCTGAAGATACTGATTACTTCTTAGATATCATAAAAGGATATCCAGTAATTCTAGGTCTCACTAATTACTTTTCGGTGATTGCCCACGCGGAAGATCAATCCGATCCTTATCCATCTAGTCCTTGTATCGTGATGTCTCTCGATAAAGAGTATCAGCATCCAGGTGCTCATGTAGTGTTTAGTACAAGAGAAGCTATCGAGAAAGCTGAACAGCTTACAAACAATGGAACTGTATTTGTAATGGGTGGAGGGCAAATATATAGAGAGTTTCTTCCTTTTGCTGACAACATATATTTGACTGAGATTAATCAAAATATTGAGGGTGATGTAACATTCCCTGAATTTGATAAATCTACTTTTAAAATAACTTCTTCAGATGTCAGAGTAGTAAGATTTGGTGAGATCGACCTAGAGTACAGTTTTAATATCTACAGCAGGGTTTCTTAACCTTCTTCTTGGCAATTCACTATATTTGTACTATTCTGGTTATAGATCAGATTATGTAATGAATATTTATGAATCGATGGAAACGCTATATAAATAAAAGAGAAGCTCCGGGTTTTAGATTATATAGTTTACAACAGCAAAAATTCATAAGGCATGGTGACTATAAAGATCAGAGAACTATCATTACTTTTCTTCCAGGAGTATGGGCACCTTGGTGTCGTAAGCTTATTTCAGAACTAAGTCTTCTAGAATCACATCTAAAAGATCATGGCATTAAAATGCTGGCAGTAATTTCTCAAAACCAAGAAGAGTTACAAGAATACTGTGACTCTAATCGAGTTACACTTGATGTGTTAGCCGATCCACACGGAGTAGTAGGAAAACGCTATGGTGTTTTCGATGACGAAATTTTAGAACCTCTTGGAATCTCTAAACCTTCAGTATTTCTGATGGATGAAGATAAGAATATACTAGCTAGCTTTTTGGGGAAGCATCTTACAGATAGGCCACTTGCAGAAGAAATAATACATATAGCTACAACCACTCCCAGCTTTCCTAAGGAACGCGGCTCGATATTTAGAGCTGTTTTAGCAGGAATTTATAATTTCTTATTCAACTGGAGTGGGAATAACAAATAGCCTCATAAATTACCTCGTACCTGATTACTTTGAACTTCAAGAGAAGGTTAAACTTCTAGAAAAGAGCTCTTGGTACTGGCCAAAATATATAGATAAAAAGGTGGTAGAAGAGCAGTTATCTTCGGAACTGACTACGAACGGGATCAAGAAAGACATCTGCGTAGTTTTTACAGATGTTCGTGGATTTACAAGCTTCTCGGAAAAAGCCAGTCTTACTGCTGCGAGCAGTTTACTAAATAACTTCTACGACATAGTTATCCATCATACACAGGAGCATGGGGGAGTTATAGACAAATTTATGGGCGACGGG
>CAYGMI010000040.1:6351-9749 GCA_964351125.1 uncultured Candidatus Saccharibacteria bacterium
TTAAATAGTGATGACTCTCAGTTATATACCTCTGCGGCAATTATGTCCACGCAAGGCATAATGCGTGACTTTGAGCAAATGACAAGGCAGAAAAGTGAGCCAGATTTATTCTTGGGAGCTGGCATAACCTGTGGGCCAGCAATGGTTGGTAACTTCGGAAACGGTGATATGGTGAGTTTTACAGCCATAGGATCAACAGTAAACTTAGCAGCAAGAGTGCAGGGAATCGCAAAGAATAATCAAATATATGTAACCAAGCGGGTAGCTGAGGTTTTGGAGGACTCTATGTACGAGAGTAAAGGATTCCAGCGCTTCAAGAATGTGAATAAGCCTGTGGAGATATTTGAAATTAAATAGCCTAGGTGTACTTAGACTTGTGCTTCGCCAGGTAAGAATCTATACCTACTGCCCATAGCCCAGACATTACTATTAGTAGACCTGCGGAGACTACCACCAGATTAAACCAAACCTCACCTAGATTAGCTACCAATCCTGCTGTTACACTTAGGAAAGCACTCATTAAACTGTACATGCTGTCGTATATTCCGTAATCCATTCCTTCTTTGTCTTTATCAAGATTTTTGGCAAATAGTTTTCGCCATCCGACAAGATTCATGGCAGAGCCTAGTCCAATAATCATCAACAACAGATAGTATTGGGTTGCTGTTGTAATAAAAGGCATAACGATGAAAGGAGTTCCCATCAATACTCCGCCTAACATCAGGAGGATCACCTCATCTCTAAGACCTTTGATCTTATCTGCAATAGAGGCAATTATCAGTTGAAAGAATGATCGAGTAAGTAAATAGGCTCCAAATCCAAATCCGATTATTTGCTCTACATTTTCGCCTAATTTGGAGGATAGGAATAAACCAATTAACGCCATGATGGCGTAGTAAGAACCCCAGCTGAGCCCGTCTGAGAATGTCAGATACCAGATTACACGATTAGGTAGGAATATTTGAAGTCTTTGTCTGTCGTTGTCCATCCAGTCAGTTTAGACCATTTGCTCTAAGCGAGCTACTCTTTCTGCTGTAGGGGGATGAGTAGAGAAGAGTCTGGCAATACTCTGTCCACCAAGGGGATTCTGAATGTATAGACTGGAGTAAGCAGGATTTACATTCATTGGGATTGCTCTAGAATATTCTTCTATTTTTATTAGTGCTGATGCAAGAGATCTTGGTTGCCCAGTGTAGTGTGCTGCAGCTGCATCGGCATCGAATTCTCTAGATCTAGATATCGCTAGCTGTACAATTGTTGCCCCAAGTGGAGCAAAGATGGCAACAAGTAGAGCTGTTAATGGATTAGCATTATCGTCATCCCCGCCAAACCATAGTGCAATATTTGCAATCGAAGATATGGCACCTGCAATTGTGGCAGCGATGGTACTAGTTAGGACGTCACGATTTTTTATATGTCCAAGCTCATGGGCAATCACCCCACGCAGTTCGTCGCGATCAAGCATCTTGGTAATTCCACCTGTAAGGGCAACTGCACTATTACTTGGGCCTCTACCTGTAGCAAACGCATTGGGTTGCTGGCTGTTGATCACGTACACTCTTGGCTTAGGTATTCCCATTTTATTTGCTATCTCTGCAACGTCTGCATGTATCTCAGGTGCTGATGCTTCTGAAAGCTCTTGAGCTCCTGCAGACGCTAAGGCGATCTTATCGCTAAACCAGAATGAGAAGAAATTCATCACAAACGATATAAGTAGGAATACAATTGCACCACTTTGACCAGCAAGAAGGTACCCAACAACTACTAATAAAGCTGTTAAGGCCGAAAGAAGTAAGGCAGTTTTTAGTGTTTGATTCATATTATTTTAGAATTCCTCTAAATTGCAGATACGGTTTTCGATATTCCTTTGGAATAGCTTCAAGAACAACTGCATTTAATTTACAGCGCCAATCGCAGAAAACGTTACCATTGCTATCGGTGCAATCTTCGCAAGCTATCATATGCTTGTGGCAGAAATCATAGGCGCAGTTGGTATATGCTTCGCTTTCCGCTCCGCACTTGTCGCACTTTCCTATTACAACGTGTTCTGGCGAATCAGTATTAAAGCCCATAATTATCCTTTTGTCGAATACGTAGAGTTTGCCTAGGTAATTTTGGTTAGGATATGCTTCCATGTAGCTAACTATCCCACCATACAATTGGTGAACATTTTTAAATCCACGGCTCACTAAATAACCTGATGCTTTCTCACAGCGTACTCCACCAGTACATACAGTTAGTACTTTCTTATCCTTAAGATGCTCGATCTCTGGGATTATTTCTGGAAGGTCCCTAAAGTTAGTCAGACTTGGCAGAATTGAGTTCTTAAAGTGTCCGACCTTAAACTCATAATCATTTCGCATATCAATAATATAGAATTCTTCGTCGTTTTCAAACCAGCCGTGAAGTTCCTCTGGGGTAATGTGTTTTCCAGTCATTACATTTGGATCTATATCCTGTTCGTCAAGGTGTGCACTTACAAGTTCAGGTCTCACTTTGACCGACAGCTTTGGAAAAGAATCTCCATCCCCTTTACTCCTTTTGATGTGCGTATCTGCAAAACGTGGGTCAGAAAGAAGTTTCTCTACATATTCCTCTGTCTTGTCTTTCTCACCTTCTACTGTTGCATTTATACCTTCTGTAGCAACAATGATGCGACCCTTAAGCCCCAACCAATTACACAACTCTCTTTGCTCATGCATTAGTTGTTCTGGATCTTCGATATTTGTGTATTTGTAGAACAAAAGTATTTGGAATTCTTTCATGGTTAAGATTATACCAGTGATCTAGATGTTTGTAATTATTTGAAATCTAGCTGTTGGGTAAGTTCAAGGATGTTGATAAGTGTGGTGAATAGTTGTTCTGTATAGCTTACCTCCGCAACGCCATCTCCTGATTGTATTCCATAGTCGGCAAACTGGGCATGAGTGCCACCAGGGATTTTCGTAAATACTGTATCGCTTGGAAGGTATCGAAGGCTATCTAGTATTTGTTGCTCTGATACTAATCCATCATTATTACCCAAGACGGTTAACACCTTTAAATCGCTTTCAGATAGGTCTAGGCCATTTTCTGGATAGGCAGCAAGAAATACCAAACCTTCTACTTTCTCATTCGAATTTGCAAGTCTGGCAGCCATTGAGCCACCTAGTGAATGGCCTATTACCACCCATTTATCAATAGAGGAATACGTGGAAATTATTTGGTTACCAGCTAAAGGATTAATTACAGCTAGGTTGAAAGGCATCGGTACAATTACAGTAAAGTATCCTGCCCCTGCAAGTTCTCTAGCTAAGGGAGAGTAAGAAAGTGGATCGACTCTGCCTCCGGGATAAATAATCATCCCGATATTCTTTATACCCACCTTAGGTCTGAATATTATATTATAGTCTCTCTCT
>CAYGMI010000040.1:9786-11821 GCA_964351125.1 uncultured Candidatus Saccharibacteria bacterium
ACCTGCCTGCCATGTATGGTGTAGACAGCCACAAAACTGCACCAGCTATCCAGATAAGTACTATCCCAATAACGGTAATAAAAATATACCTCTTTTTGATGATGATTCTTCTCTTCGCCTTTATAGTTGGAAGCCAGTGCAGGTTATACATTCACCTTTGTCGTATTCGTTTATATTTTCGCAATGAGGACCGCCGTTACCTTGGATAGGAACATACCATGCCCAAGTATCACTGTTATCTGGATTTCTGCGAGTAACATTTCTAATTGTCATCTGAATTGTGCCTTCTACAGAATTGTCTATACAACTGCGCCCATCTGCCCAGTTATCATAGTCATATACTGATCCAGGAAAAGGACCCTCAGGCCATGAAGATTTAAAGGAAATATATTCACTAATAACTGCTGGAATATCTTCGTTCTCGTCGGGAGGGAAGCTACCGTAGTCCACTACGTATAGTTCTACTGCCTTTGCCATTTCTTTGAGTTCGGCTAAAGCTTCTGTTGCCTGTGTACGCCATATTCTCTGATTAGGGTTTAGAATTACAATGACCAGTACTGACATAATAGCTAGCAATGTAATTACTACGAGTACCTCTACAAGAGTGAATCCTTTAAATCTTTGCATGGTAGCTATTTGGTAAACTAATATAGTATAACCAAATATATATATGATTGCACAACTTATGAAAAAAGCGAAAACGTTCTTAACTATACTTATGGTTGCTGTTGTATTTGTGGCGTGTACACCTTCTACTTCTATAAACAATAATGATAGTAATTCAGGATTTACTATGTATTCTGATGATCTGCTGGCAAAAGCAGATGAAGGAGCAGTCGTACTATTTTTCTCTGCTAGTTGGTGTCCTACCTGTAGGTCTCTAAAGAAGAATCTAAACGAAAATCTAGACAGCATACCAGAGGATCTAGTGATCTTAGAGTTGGACTACGATACAGAGTTAGAGTTAAAGCAGAAGTATGGAGTTCTAGTTCAACACACTTTGGTACAAGTAGATTCAGGCGGTAACAAAATTAAAATGTGGACAGGCGGAAACACACTTCAGACAATTATCGATAGAATTACTTAGGTACAGGTAGGTCAGGTAGAGTAGGCAGTCCTGGTTGATCCGGTGTTTGTGGCATAGGCGGTAGTTGAGAAGCCACTGGCTGTGCTGGTAATGGTTTTGGTTGCTGAGGCTGAACAACTTGTGGCTGCACAGGAGCAGGTACAGATACGTTGACAGTATTAACTGCAGCTGGAGCTGGACTAGTAGCTACAGGTGTGGATACTGGTACAGGCTTTGGAGCAGGAGCAGGAGCAGGAGCAGGTGTGGGTGCTGGAGTATTAGCCGGAGTAGGAACTGGAACCGGGGCTGTTACAGTCGGAGTCACAACTGGTGGTACTGCTGTAGGTGCCTGTTCTGCTGTCACTGTAGGTAATTCAGGCTGAGTCCGTGGTTGTACAGGTACTGGTGCTACTGGTGCAGCTGGAACCTCTTCTTGCATAGAAGGTAGGTTTGGCAAATTATCGACTGAAGGTAGCTGTTTCTCAGGCTTTTTCTTGCGAGAGTTCATTATTGATTTGATTCCCATCAACAGTAAGAACACAATTATCAAAGCGCCTGCTGCTGCAAGAAGGTATACAGCATTTTGGGTCTGCAGAACCTCCTGAATTTGGGCCAGGATAGTACTTGGATCAAAATTATCCTTTATGGTATCCACAATCTCGGAGTTGAAGCTTCCCCCTGTATAACCTATCTCAATAGTAGCTGGTGCTGGTACGGGTTGATCTCCTATTTGGGTACTACTTGTAATTGTAAGTACACCTGCCTCATCACCAACCATTGCTACGGTCACATATCCTATTATTTGGGTGGAGGAGAAATTTTCTGTCTTGGCGATTCCAATTTCTGATCTGTCGTCTTCTACTATTTTTCCTGCTTCTAGGAACTCTCCATCCTTAGAGTCTGTGTAAATATTCAGAATACTTATACCACCAGTTGCTGTTACTTCTATGAATGCAGAATTCTGTTTGT
>CAYGMI010000041.1:0-10861 GCA_964351125.1 uncultured Candidatus Saccharibacteria bacterium
TTCTCCTAGGTCTTCTTCTGTGTAGGCGGAGTACATCGATACTAGTAAAGCCCTAGCTAGACCTATTGACGGTTCTAGTACATGTGGAATATACGTTTCGTTTGTAGTTGGATCTCTATATTCCAGTTTTTTACCGCTGTGTTCTATATGCTGAGAAAGATCAAAATCTTGCCTGTGGGCGAGACCTGCGATCTCCTTCCAACCAAAATCAAATTGGTACTCAGGATCATAAGTACGCTTAGAATAGTGGGAAAGCTCTTCTTCTGTGTGCTGTCTAAACCTCAAATCAGCTTCTGGTGCACCTAAGGAAATATAGAACTGCTTCATCTCTTCCTTCCATTCCTCCATTAAAGTATCCCAATCAGCTTCTGGATGAATAAAATATTCGATCTCCATCTGTTCAGTCTCTATTGTGCGAAAGACAAACTGACCTTTGGTAATTTCTTTTCTGAACGCCTTACCAACTTGAGCAATTCCAAAAGGAATACGTACTCTCATTGTGTCAGTCACATTCTTAAAGTTCACAAAGATCGCCTGCGCAGTCTCTGGCCTTAGATATACTATCTCTCCTTCCTCTTGAGACATAAAGTCTAGCCCTACCTCGAACATTTGGTTAAATGTTTTTACGTCTGACACAGCATTGCCATCTGGACTTAGAATCTTATTTTCTTCAATAAATTTGTTCATGTCTGGAATCTTCATTGATTCCACATCAACTTCAACCTTTTTACGTTCCGTCCAACCCTCGATAAGATGATCAGCTCTATAGCGTTTGTTGGTGACTTTATCCTCTACTAGAGCTTCGTTAAAGTTCCCTACATGTCCTGATGCTTCCCAAACCTTGCTCTGCATTAATATTGCTCCATCCAAACCTACGATGTCTTCGCGTTCTGTCACGAATCGCTTCCACCACATGTCACGGATATTGTTTTTTAGTTGTGCTCCATAAGGACCGTAATCGTAGTTGTTTGCCAATCCGCCGTAGATATCAGATGTCTGATATGCAAAGCCGCGGCGCTTGGCCCAAGAAACGATTTTGTCTAAGGTAGCATATGAGTTGGCCATATTTAATTGGCTAAAAAATAAAAAATCCCAAAGATAAACGGTTACGCTTATCTTCAGGATCTAATTTCGTGTTCTAGACGGTTCCACCTGTGTTCCTCTCAAATTTCGAGAGACAACTTTTGGATGTATTTAGTTTTATCCAATTTGGTTCAAGGCTTTCACTCCTCCTTGTTCGCTTGTATACTGATTTTACATTATGTTTAGCAAATAAAGCAATGACTGGTATGAATCAAACAGCAGAAGGTATAAAAATAGAATTGGAGAAGAGACTTTCAGTAAGAGAACGAGTCACCGACAGGATAACCCGAACAGATAATGAAAGAAGTCATAATAGAGTTGCTACTTTTGAAGACATCCAACTCATTGAGCACATCGAAAATAAAGAAAATCAAGACGTAGAAGGATTTATCCAAAAACAACAAGAGAGGCAACTTGCCTTATTGGATAATTTTGCTGAGCATTTAGTACTATTAGAGACGCAAAGGCCTGAAGTAATACAACGAGTTACAGAGATACTAACAGACATCCAAAAGGTAAAACTAGAGTATGACGCGCTAAGGGATCTAGTTAACGATGATCCTAGCTCTGAGATGGGACAAAAATTAATAGATACCTACCACCCTGGAAGAGACGACAATCCAAATATTGCGTTGCGTTTTGCACTACAATCCGCAACCCGTCCGTTGGTTGAAAGTAGAATTGAGTACGTGGATGAATTGGTAGAGTATTTGACACAACAATGGATGCGAGCGGAAAGTGATCCTGATTCTGACCCAAAAGAAGTAGAAGCTTTACTTTCCCTCCTGACATTTACTGTTAACACCTACAGTGGGCAAAAAGCCTCGGCAATCAATGCTGCGAGAAGTGTTCAATCTAGCGGACTAAGGTCATTTATAAGAGGAGTAAGAAGATCGGAAAAATCAGACTTTGAGAAACTGCCAGCCTCTACCAGACTCTCTGCACTCTACGAACTAATTCCACTTCGAGACGAAGTCGAAGGAGAAGGTGCCAATCTATATGCAGGGTTTGCTCAAACAGAAGTCATGACTAGGATTTTCGAAAATGTACAACCTGCCGAAATACAGCAAGAGCACACAGAAGCAGCTAAACATAGGATTGCTACAAAACCTGTGATGGAAGGGTTTACTCCCGGTTCTAGGGTTCAGTTTACGGATGACCCCGTTTTAAACGACGTGATATATAACAATAACTATCCTGACAATGACAATGAAGTAGATCTATCTCTAAGGGATGACGAATTGGCAAAATTCCCAGAAGCAATAGATAAATTCGAAGGAAGCCAGCTTTATAGCTTTATCGAAGGTGAGCTGCTTGTCGTAGGAGAATTGTTCTCTAAGATGAGTGAACTCCAGGAGATTCTTAACAGTGAGGAAAAACTTATGGTGTACACACAAGAATCTGGGCAGGATAAATATGATTTACTTCGTATACAAAATGAACTAAGAAAGAAAGCGGATAAAGCTATGAGGGCTCTAATGGATGAATTGATCAAAGCTTGGAAGAAAGCAGACTCAATTATTTCTTTCGGTAGGCGAGAAGTCTCTGCTGCAGTTATTGCAACTGCGATCGTAAAGATTGGAAGTATACTTGGCAGAAATTATGGGAATACTTTGTATATTAGAGCTGATGATCTTGGAGCACCCAAGCTGTCCAAATTCTTGGACCAACGGATACTATCTAGAGGCTCACTAAGAGGATTAGACAAAACCAAAGCCAATGCGGCAATTGACTCAAGCCTAGCTCAGGTAGCGCATCTGCAAAGAGTATTTAGGTTTACTAGCTCTGAGTCACGAACTTAAGTAATAAGAGAATAAGCGACCATGCTGAAAATTCTGTTCTAAGCCCATAGAATCCTAATCAGAAAAGACTTCTACTTATAGCTCCTCACCACCGATGCAAAATCATTTGGTAAGGTCTTAACCATTTCAGGAAACTGACTATTCCACTCCTTCAAAATCTCTTGCGGAGTAATCCACAGTTTTTCCTTTTCGAGCTTCTGCTTTATTCCCAACTTTCCCTGTGTGTTAAACAACTCTGCAAGCTGCTTTGCAGGGTCTACTAAGTCAGCAAATTCTACCCCTTCGAACTTCATAGATCTGCGAAGCATATCTACCACTATTTCTAACTCCTCCTGCAAGGTCATCCCTGAAGTATCTATCACTCCTTGGTATCTTTGGTTTATTAGGTTTCTGTCGTAGACATCTATTCCTAAGTGCTCAATCCAACGCTGTCTAACTTCGACATCTCGTTGTTTGATGATCTCTTCTGCTAATTCCCGACCTTCTAGAGAAGCTCTCCCTGCTCTTGTATGCACATCAGCAATGGTCATGATTCTAAAGATAGATTCACCGTCTATCAGAAAACCTGCAGTCTTACCTTCCATTAGCGTGTGTTGAGAAGTATTTATCTTCCACTCTGCGTAGGCCTCCCAGATATCATCCCATTTCTTACCCACCTCATTTTCGAATTGCATCTGTCCTTGGCCGTCCCCAGAACCATATAGTTTATCCGCCAAGAATTTTAGGAGTCCGCCAGCGTATAGATATTTATAGTCAAGCAGTATTGCTGTAGACATTGCCAAAGTTGAACCACCAGATGCTGGCCAACCAGAAAAGATAATATTCATAGGTTTCTACTAATTATTAGATATTAACATGATATAATCCCCCAAACAAAAAAGGAGAAAAACTTTGAAAACTATAACATATTCGGTCAGCGGTAAAGTAGATCAAGATGACCTTGAGGCAATCTTAAGGATAGTTCATCAGGCGAGCGCAAACGGCGAAGAAGTATTACTCGATGGACAAAGCCCGCAGGATTATCTCAAACAGCTGGTAACCAATAATTACGGTGGAGTTCCTTTACTGACGCATAAAGTTGCCTTCCGCAAGATGGCGATTTTGCTCGAATCTGGGATAAACCAATTCGAACTGACAAGCCAGTCAGACAAAGGGCATGGAAGAATCCTGTTCGTTGTCTCATCCGAAAAGATGAGCTTTTTGGTGGAGTACAAGAGAGGAAGAGACAGATATATAAAAACTTTCTCGGTTCCATATGGCCCAGAAGAAGCTCATACTAAACACGAATTTTTGTATCGTTTGTTGCGCTCACTTTCTGAAAGTGGTGAAGAACAAGACAACATGATTCGTGCAAAAAAAGTAATCGGGTGGCAAGATTCGTAGTTATTTTCTCCTAATGGCAACTGTGCGTGGTTGCCATTTTTCTTACTCTAAAGTGTAGATAGGTATAAATTCATTGCAGGCAAGTCCTTCTGAATGAATCCCTTTAACCATCCAATACTTATCTGCAAAATCTGCATTCTCTCATCTTTGTTTAAGTCAACAGCACCTATCATTGCGAAATCGTGCTTGAGCATGAATCTTTGAGTCTTGTAGATTCTATCCGAAACCGCTTCTGTGCCGTTTGCGGTATAACCGATCTGGTTAGTTAAGTATCTGGGGCCTTCAATCGCTAAATGCTCACCTGTTGCTACATCCTCGTTTAGCTTTGGTAGATCTCCACTCACATATAGAAACCTTAAGATCATAGCTGCCATTAACTGCTCAATCCTACCGCTTGATGCAGCAGATTCAACTAGGTTTACAAGATTCTTGTAATAGCCAGAATCGGGTACGTCTTCTTGAATAAACTTGTCTGCAATCTCACAGATCGCTTGCGCTGCCATTAGCCCTGATAAGTCCTGCTTCAAATTAGAAGGTGACTTAACAAGCTTTGCCTCCATTATTGACTGCATTCCTCCGCGACCTTGGATTAGCTTTAGGTTTACTACATTTAATAAATCAATTGCATGAGCCTTACGGCTTTTTGTCTTTTTTATTCCCTTTGCAAATACGACAACCCGCTCGCCAGTTTCTGAAAGTACATGCACTACTCTGTCCGCCTCTTTGGCGTTGTGCATTTTAATCACTATTCCGTTCAGGTTTGAGTATTTCTGCATAGCTCAATGTTAGCAGCTATAATCAAGAATGGATAAGATACATGTAGTAGCAGGACCAACTGCAAGTGGAAAAACAAATTTAGCGATAAAGCTTGCTAGCCAACACAATGGGGAGCTGATCAATGTGGATTCTAGACAAATATATAAATATTTAGACATTGGCACTAATAAAGGCTTGCTATCTACTGCTCCAGAGCTACCAAGATGGAAATACCCAAGGTTCTTTGCCGACACCAGCGACCAAATTATTAATCTTGTAAGCTTTTTAGATCCGGATAAAAACTTTGATGCTTTTACTTTTCGTGATCTGGTATATCAACTAGTTGGATTATTACTAGAGAAAGGTAAGACCCCTATCTTAGTAGGTGGCTCTGGTCTCTACCTTCAAACTATTTTAAGGCCGAATGAGTATACAGTGAATGTACAAGCAGATCCTAAACTCAGAAAAAAACTTAAGCAAAAATCTGTTTCGGAGCTTCAACAAATACTCTCGTCAGCAGAGCTGAGTAAGTTGAACGAAAGCGATAGCCAAAACCCTCGAAGGCTGATTAGGGCTATAGAGAAATCTCAGAGCAAGCCCCGACAATCCTCAGAAAATAAGTACCCTGAGTATGAATTCGAAAAGCACTATCTTGAACCAAATCTAGATAACCTCGAGAAGAAACTAAAGCTCAGAGCAGAACAAATGGTATTTGATGGAATAGTTGATGAGGTCGAGAGAGTTCTAGAAATGGGGTTCTCAGAAGAATGTGTTGGACTACAAGGAATTGGATACAGAGAAGTACTCAAATATATTCATGGGGAACTCACTACCCAACTGCTTGCCGAAGAAATCTATATTGCTCACAGACAATACGCCAAGAAACAGATGACCTGGTTTAGAAAGTACTTCTATTAAGCGTAATCGATACCTTTACTGTATAATCTGCACATGTCTCAAGAAATTAGTCACATTCGAAACTTTTGTATAATCGCGCATATCGATCACGGCAAGTCTACACTTGCAGATCGCATGCTTGATAAAACAGGCACTATAGCGACAAGAGATATAAAAGATAGAACAATGGATACTCTTGATCTAGAGCAAGAGCGTGGAATCACCATTAAGCTGCAAACTGCCAGAATGGAACATCAATACTCTGGTGAGGCAGCAAAAGAAGGTAAATACATCCTTAACTTGATAGATACCCCAGGGCATGTTGATTTCTCTTACGAGGTATCTAGATCTGTAGCAGCTTGCGAAGGAGCAGTACTCTTAATTGATGCTACTCAAGGAATTCAAGCCCAAACACTTTCTACTATGTACAAGGCGCTAGAGCATGACCTAGAAGTAATTCCAGTCTTAAATAAAATTGATTTGCCTAGCGCGGACGTAGATAGAATCAAATTAGAAGTAATGGAAGCATTCGGCTTCAATGAAGAAGACATACTCACAGCATCGGGAAAAACAGGAGATGGGGTGCCAGAACTGCTCAATAAAATTGTAGAGAAGGTTCCACCTCCAAAACCTTCAAACGAAGCTAATCATACTAGAGCCCTAATTTTTGACTCGTTTTATCATGACTACAAGGGTGTGGTCGCATTGGTCAAAATGGTTTCTGGCTCTATCAATACTAAACAGAACTTGTACTTCATAGGTACAGATATCGAAAATGACCCTGTAGAAGTGGGTTACCTTAAGCCTACACTACTACCTCAACAAGATTTAAACACTGGTGAGGTAGGCTATATAGCTACGGGACTTAAAGATATTAAACAGGTACATGTTGGAGATACTGTGACTCTATTTAAACCAAATAAGGCTCATTTGGAGGTTGAGCAACTTCCTGGTTACCAAGCTGCAAAGCCAATGGTATTTGCCAGCTTATACCCTGTGGATTCTTCAGACTTTGAAGATTTTCAGAATGCTCTAGAAAAGCTAGCCCTGAACGACGCAGCACTTTCTTACCAGAGGGAATTCTCGCAGGCGCTTGGGACAGGTTATGTCTGTGGATTCTTAGGTCTACTACATCTAGAGATAATTCAAGAGAGATTAGATAGAGAGTTCGGCATAGATCTAATAAGTACAACCCCTTCTGTAGAGTTTAAGGTTGATCTTACAACTACAGACTATAGTAAGCTGGATAACTTTAATGCATCACTTCTAGAAAAAGAAGGAACAATCAACGTCAGAACTGCGGCTGAATACCCTGATGGAAGCCTTATTAAACAAGTGTCTGAGCCTTGGGTAAAACTAGAAGTATTTACTCCAGAAGAATATGTGGGGACAGTGATGGAATTATGTCAGGAGTCACGTGGGATATACAAAGAGATGCAATTCATATCTAAGACTACAACAGATAAGAAGCATGCAATTATCACCTACGAGATTCCGGCAGTAGAGATAATGGTTAATTTTTTCGATAAATTAAAATCCCTTACACACGGATACGCATCGATGGACTACACCCCTATTGACTACCGCAAAGGTGATATTGTCAAAGTGGGAATATTAATTAACGGTGAAGAAGCCGAAGCACTTTCGTTCTTAACTCACTCCAGCACCGCAGAGCGTCGAGGTAGGCAAATGGTAGACAAACTAGTCGAAATAATTCCCAAGCAACTATTTAAGGTACCTATTCAAGCGGCTATCGGAGGTAGCATTATTGCTAGAGCGGACATCAAAGCCTATGCAAAGGATGTGACTGCAAAACTTTATGGTGGTGATGAAACTCGTAAAAAGAAGCTGCGCGAGAAGCAGAAAAAAGGTAAGAAGAAAATGAAAGCTATCGGTAAGGTTCAGATACCTAAAGAAGCATTCCTAGCAGCATTAAGAAACTAAGTAGTGAATTTGAATGTTACATCTGATGTGTAACCAACTCTAAGAAGCTGATCTGCACCCACTCTCAAAACAATACTCCCCTTAGCAGGAACAGTAAATTCTACCACTCTATCGTTTGGGGTTGTCTTACCGTGAATTCTGTAGTTGTTCAAACTGTCTCCGATATATAGATTAAGATAATCATTAAGCTCAACTGGGGCATCAGCCGAAACTTGAACTACTACATCAGCAGAATTAGGATTTTCGATTACTACAGCATCTTGCTCTACAGAACTTTCTCCTGCAGGAATCTCTACAACTAGTAAAGTTGATTTATCACTTTGTCTAAGTAGCTGAGTTTTAAGCCCACCAGTCACGTTGGTAGTCGTGTACCTTAACTCTAGAAAATCAGACAAAATTGTCGATTCATTTATTCCAGCGACTCTTGCCTCTTCTTGAACAGCATTAGTCACTGGTGATAGCGCTACAGTAGCCATAAATGACACACCGATAATCATCGCCAACATGAATACAGCGACTGTATTTTGTAGTAAGTGTAAATACTTCAACATAGTATCAGCATAATCCGATCAAACTGCCTAGTCAAGCTTGTATACAGAGATAATTGGTTATGTTAACCTTGACGCATGGTCCCTTTTGACTCCGAGAAGTATATACAACAACAATCTGACGCAATCATTTCTCGATTGCGACACTTCACAAAAGGAAAACTCTACCTAGAGATAGGTGGTAAATTTTTATACGATGAACATGCCGAAAGAGTTCTTCCAGGATTTAACCCCCTTAGTAAGGTAAACATTATCGAGAAGCTTGGAAAACCATATGATGTAATCTTCTGTGTCAGCAGTAAGGATTTGGAAGATGGCAGAACATGGAGACCTGGAATCGAGTACGAACACTCAGCCCTTAACCTTCTTACAAACATGAAGTTATTCAAGCTGCCGAAACCTAAGATAGCAGTAAACCTATACCAAGACTCAGATAAGACTAATGACTTTATAAATAGGTTGGAATATCTTGGCTACAAGGTTTATAAAAGATATGAAATTGAAGGTTACCCAGAAGAGATAGATAAAGTAGTAAGTCCAGATGGGTATGGTAAAGATCAATACATAAAAACAGATCATCAATTAGTAGTTGTAGTAGGACTCGGATCTAATAGTGGAAAACTTTCGACCTGTTTAGGGCAAATATACCAAGACGAGAAGAACGGACTAGAGTCTGGATACGCAAAATACGAATTATTCCCTATCTGGAATCTACCGAAGGAACATCCCGTGAACCTAGCGTATGAGGCAAGTACTGCCGACCTCGGAGATAAAGTGGCACAAGATACATATCATCTTAAAGCACATGGTGAGAATGCAGTTAACTACAATAGAGATATTCAAGCTTTTCCTATTCTCCAGAAAATAATTGGTATCAGCGTTTCTAAACACAACCAGATGCGTGCTTATAAATCTCCTACAGATATGGGAATTAATACAGCAGGGTACTGTATCCAAGATCAAGAACTAGTGATTTCTGCTTCAATAATCGAAATCAAAAATAGAATCCGTGAGTACTCTAGGTTGGATATTCCAGAGGCAAAAGCTTGGGTAGCAATTTGTGAAGAGCTTCTTGTCAAAGCGGAAACATACCAACCAACATTCACCATGGACGTATAGGTTTAAATATCCCTTTGCAACTGATATATTAGTGTAAGTTAACCGTCGAAAGTGTCACATTACAATCTACGCTCAGATGTAGATTAGAAAACTGCCCATGTTAGGAACACACGTTAAAATAATCTACGCATCTACTTCCGGAAACGTCGAGGCTGTTTGCCAGCAAGTTGCAGATGTGATCCGAACGCATGGATACTCTACAGAGTTGATTCGCTCAGAAACTACCGACGTAACAGTAATCATCCCCCACCACCTGTTTATTTTTGCGACATCTACTTGGGAGCATGGCAGGCTCAACCCTTTCTTTGAGACTTTATTAAAAGAAATGAAAGAACTGGACCTTAAAGATAAATATGCGGGGCTGATAGGACTAGGTGACCGCCGCTATGAGCCTATTTACTTCTGTGAAGGTATAAATGCGATCGAACGAAATTTCAAGAAACTTGGAGGTAAAGTATTGGGAGATTCTTTAAAGATTGATGGAGATCCTTTTCCTTTAATGTCGAATGAAGTAACTAACTGGGCTCATTTATTTGTAAGTCACATTCACGAGGTAAATGGATAAGCAGCACAGGTTTGTAGTAAAAATAGCAGGATCTTCAGGACAAGGAATAGACTCAGCCGGAAGGATTCTTGCTAAGACAATTAAGAATAGCGGATTCCATGTTTTCGCTTATCGTGAGTACCCATCGTTAATTAAAGGTGGTCATTCTTGCTATCAAATAGACTTCTCAGACAAACCTATCAAAGCCTCATCGTCAGAATGCGACATACTCATCAGCCTAGATCGCAAATCAACTCATGAGTACATATCTACAGTCAGAGAAGGCGGGGTTATTATTCACAATATAGACAGATTTAAACTTACAGATTCAGATACTAAAACCGTATTAGACAAAAGACTTCATATCGAGCATGTAGAATCTGGCCCAGTCATGGACAAACTTGGTGGTAGGATCTTTACTAATATCTTCTTTTTAGGAATGCTTTGTCAGCTAATCAACTTAGACACTCAGAAACTAAAATATTTAGTACAGCAAGAATTCGCCGACAAGCCAGATCTAGTACAAAAAGATATAGACGCAATTGATCTAGGGTGCGAGCACCCATTGCCAGCTCTTCATAATCCAGAGCTGACAATGAAGCCAAAAGAACATCTTAAGGATGATATTTTAATCACAGGGAACGAAGCTATAGGGCTTGGAGCCATCAGCGGAGGGGTTAGAATGTACGTGGGGTACCCTATGACACCTTCTTCTTCGATTTTGTCATATCTATCAAGTACTTACCACGATACGGGTATGCTAATAAAGCAGGCAGAGGATGAAA
>CAYGMI010000041.1:10871-11545 GCA_964351125.1 uncultured Candidatus Saccharibacteria bacterium
GCGCTTGGAGCCATGTTTGCTGGTACCAGAGCAATGACTGGAACATCAGGTGGAGGGTTTGATTTAATGACCGAGACAATTTCGCTAGCAGGTATGACTGAGACACCATTTGTTTGTGTATTAGCTCAAAGACCAGGTCCTGCTACAGGAGTGCCCACCTGGACACTAGCTGGTGATCTTAACCTAGCGATCTACTCTGCACATGGTGAATTCCCAAGATGCGTGATCGCTGCATCTGATGCGGAGTCGTGCTACACAGCCACTCAACATGCACTGAACATTGCAGAGGAATTCCAAATACCAGTATTCATTTTGACTGAAAAACAGATAGCCGAGTCACTATTTAGTCTAGATAAACTCCCTAATCCAGTACCTATTCGAAGGGGATTAGTTGGTGCAGATGAACTACGTAAATTAGACAAATCAGATAGGTTTGCTTTTACCGATTCTGGAGTATCAAAAAGGTGGCTCCCAGGGCAGTCAGATGCTGCATACCTCGGGAACAGTGATGAACATTTAGAGGATGGAACTCTTACCGAAGACGCGGAACCAGTAGCCAAGATGATGGATAAGCGAATGCGAAAAATGATAGGTTTACAACAAGAAGTACCTGAACCAATTCTGCATGGTAATCACTTAGCGGATACTGTCTTTGTTGGTTGGGGAAGCGCTAA
>CAYGMI010000042.1:0-2540 GCA_964351125.1 uncultured Candidatus Saccharibacteria bacterium
TCGTAAGTTTTATGGAATTCTTGGATACTTGGAAGAAAACCTTACGAATATCACCTTGAAAGTTTAAATTTGTTATAGCTTTGGAGAGGTTTGTAGATGGAAGGAGATCAACTTCTTTTTCAAGTTCTTTTCTATTAATATCTCTATTAGGGTTTTTACTTAGATATCTAATTAACTTTTCAGGTTCGCTATCGTAATTAGGTCTCGCTACTATTTTTTCTGAGCTACCTTCACAAAGAATGACTTCACAGGTTGCTTCATTATAGACAATTGCTGCTACTTTTCTTTTAAACCAAAGGATGTCTCTAGGAATAGGAGCATTAAGTATTCGAGCGAAAAACTTCATCGCATAAAGTTCTACTCTATCTTGTAGTAAGAGCCAAATTGTCACGCTTAAGCCACAAACAATTACGACTACTAATAGCCAAGGTATGAAAGGTTGAATTATATCCGCTAACATGCGCGGATTTTAACATGGAGGTTTTAGTGTTATCATAATTGGATTATAGAATTCAGATGAATCACTTACTGAGCTTACAATTAGTGTTTTTCTCAAAAAACTTAGAATTTTTTTATCGTGATAAAAAACCTAGGTTTCTTGCTGACGTGCAGAGTCATATAGGACTCAAGAAAGGTGAATCAACGATCCTACCTATTCCTGAAGACTCGCCGGAGGAAATCCCAAGAATGATTCTTGAGTTTCAAGATGAAGCAATAACTATAAATTTCACCCAGAACAGAATCCAATACTTTTATTTAGCAGATGAGAAGGAAGATATAGATGTTCTCATAGAAAAGCAACTAGAGTACATAAGAAAGTTGTTTGATATCCTAGAATTATTGGATGTAAAGATTGAGAGCGTAGGGATAATACTTAGAACGAAATTGGGGGAGTTAGATTTTTTGGATAATTTAAGCAATCTACTATCTACAGATACGAGGACAATGCTTCTTGGTTCGAGAGATAGAGCAGATCGATTCTTTTTGAGAACTTCCGTTACTGAAGATATTACTGAAGACGGAACAGACTGGAAACTGTTTAAACATAGTACTGTAAGTTCTAGTCAGGAGCTAAATGGCGTTGAGTTCGTCATGGTAGACATAGATTTGAATTCAAGAGAGGAATCAAATCCTCTAATATCTCGTAAGGAAGATGTGAATTTCATAGTATATAAAGCCATTGAATTCAACAGTGAACTGATTGATAGTTTAACTTCTATACTAAAAACTGTAGATGTCGAAGACTAAACAAACCAAATCTTCATTGCTAGATGACTATGGTTTTTCTTCGTCTGACTACCCTTTCTTCCCTAATATGGAAAGTTCAGTAACTAGTTCACAGCCAATTTTTGCTTCGGAATCTAATGATTTAGATATATATACGGAAATAGCTAGAAGTAGGAGCAGAGAGAGAAAAACAAAAAATGAGTTGATGGGGGTCATAGAATCCTTACAGAAAGATGTGTTCAAGAAGTTAAAGGAGACTGAAGATAACAATAAGACAACTACTTGGCTATTGGATAGGCTCCAAAAAGAATCCAAGGAAGAAAAAATAAGTTTCATTACTTTCAGCGGTATTTTTGTTGCAATCTTTACCTTCTTATCGATACAGATTAATTTAATACAATCTACTTCTGGTATAGGTCGAGTTGCTGGGCTTGTTACTCTAACCGTAGGTCTTCTATTAGGATTTGTTCTCTTACTGGACCAAATAGCAAAATCTGACAAGGAAATTACTATGGAATCACTGAAGAGGTCTTGGAAGTTTTATATACTTACGATTATCCTAATTATAACTGGAGCGGTAATGATATTTGTTGGTGACAGTAAATTCAATAGTGATTTGGAGGATCGTCTTATTCAGTTAGAGGAATTAGATACTGTTCCTACGGGATATATCCCTTATTTGATTGATAATAATAAAGATATTAATATAGATGCTGAAATAAAGTTAGATAATAGTCCAATTTCCGAAGATGAATAAAAAGTTTAGATCATTGAATAGATAATGAAGGATTTATTTCAAAGTATTCTAGAGTCAGGGATTGTATCGAAGTTCCTGAATTTGTTCACATACAGTGATTTTGCTATATCTCCAGTTCTAGGTAGTTATTCTATTGGTACAATGCCAATAACCAAGCATAGTAAACACATCGTTACATTGGACACGTTCCCTATGACTCTGAAATACGTTTACGTTGGAGAGAATCCAATGATTCTATCCGATGTCAGACTTTCTATTACCTCTAGTAACTTTGAAATTGATGAGAGTGCACTCGGCGTAAGAATAGGTTTAGGTGCTTGGGGTGATGAAGATTTAGAATCATTTGATTTACCAACAATAATTAATCCAGGAGAAGGTTACATGGTTGTATCTTTTCATGGTTCTAGGTTGGTTGAGAGAAAGAGATTATTTACAAGAAAAAGTAAGTTAGAAGGGCTAAATGCTACTTCTTTGTATCAGTTATTGACAGAAGGGAATTTTGATAAAGTGTCTTTAAAGTTTAAGAGAAACGGCAAAATGACTAAGCACGAACTTA
>CAYGMI010000042.1:2550-5736 GCA_964351125.1 uncultured Candidatus Saccharibacteria bacterium
AAACGATCCCCTCAGGGTCAAAACGACATGTTATGTTGTTTTGGATGTATCACACAAAGCTTTCCAGAATCCTCAAGAATAAACAATTTAGAGAAGGTGTAATCATTGGTTTATTGGAACACTCTAGTATTGGTACGGTTCTATTGCACTAGACTTTCTCAACAACAGGCTATATATTTTTGTTATGAACCATATCTCGAAATTGGGTCTATTTATCATTACTACACTAGTGTTTGTAGGGTGTACTTCTCCAGAACCTGTTGAAAATACAGAACCGGTAAATGAAAGTACTGTAACCTCACAAGTTTCTAATACAGAGACTGATCCTGAATGGAAGGGAACACAAGTAACAATCACAGCTCAAGAATTAATTGATGCAGGTATAGATCCCACAGTAAGAATGTGGCAAAGCTATGATAATAGAAGTATGGTTGGAACGTTATCTGATGGGGTGAGTGTGACTCTAGAAGACTACGACAAGAGCAATGACTATTGTGAGGTTACAAAAGTATCTGGAGAAAAAGGATGGATAGGCTGTGAGTGGATTGCTAATCTACCTTTCTAAGTCTTCATAAATTTACAAAGTGGTTTAGTTGGCTCATATAGTCAGGTGCTCTTTTTGGTCTGATTACTTATCGGATAGGATTTCTAGGATGAGTTTATGCTGCATTGAGGTAATCTTACCCATTACAGAGGCATTCAGAGTGATAGATGGTGGAAGGTGTAAGCTCATCTGGGTTAAGCCAAAAAGCACATTAGATCTAGCCTCTCGCTCACTTTTGTCATCGATGTTCGAAAAAAACATTTCTTGTATTAAGGGAACTAGCTTTTGATGAAGACAATTCTCGAAAACACTAATAATGTAGGGGTCAGAAAGTTTGATAATTCCTAGTAGAGCAGTTTTCATTTCATCACTTACCTCCCCTTTTGCATCTTCTATAATCTTTAGCTTTTGAACATTTGTCATTGATTCTGACATATTTGCTTCTACGTATCCCGTGATAGTGTCGGCAAATTGTTCGGATATATTATCTAGAATTTCTTCCTTAGAGGCAAAATAATGATAGAGACCACCCTTTGATATCTCTACTTCTTTGAGAATATCGGATACAGATGTGTTCTCATAACCTTTTTCTGCAAATAGCTCGAGGCTCTTCTTTATTATTTCTTCTTTCATATTTGACACCAACCGACGGTCGGTCTAACATTAACTATATTAAATAGCATAACATAACATGAAGTACGAACGAGCTGAGAAAGTATTTATTTTATTCCTATTCTTGATCTCTATTGTTTTAACAATAGCAGGGCTTTTTTCTGGAGAGCCTTTTTGGGATTGGGCATGGGCAAGACATCAAAATATCCTGAGTTGGGTTGTAAGACCAATGTCTATTCCTATCCTTATTTACTTTTCGTATAGAAGAAGTTGGACTGGGATTCTGGCAACTGTTGTTGCAACTATTACTAGTATGTATTGGTTTCCAGCACCTGCAGCACCGAATGAATTAGTACAAGGGTTCTTGGCCTCTGAGCAGGACTATCTTTTGGGGACTTGGGATATTGGAAAAATACTAGTCAGCTCCTTAGTACCGATTTCATTGGGAGCGCTGGTATACGCTTTTTGGAAACGGTCGATTTGGGGAGGAATTGCAGTAGTAAACTTGATTGCTTTTACTAAAGCTCTATGGAGTGTCGTATATGATCAGGAATCGGGTTGGGTTGTTATACCGTTTGCCTTGATTGGTTTAGCGGTGACTGATGTGGCTATCTACTATTTTATTTTGAGACAGAGAAATAAATAGTTACTTTAGCTTGAGACTTGGGTTTCTGTTGATTCAGGAGCTGATATTCAGACTGTAAGTTGACCGTTTTGAATGTTAGAATCATTAAAATACTTCTTACCCTCTTTAAATGAATCGTATAGGCAGCATACTCTTAAGTGTAGTAATACTAATCTCTCCACTAGCTTTGATTGCACCTAAGTCTGTTGATGCAGCTTATTCTGGATACAAGTTGCCTTGGATTGGTGATGAGGGTTTTTATCTCTCTCAAGGATGGCATGATGGATTTGCGTTGGACTTCGCTACTGATAATAGTAATGCTGAAATTGTGTCTATGGCAGATGGAATAGTTACTAGCAGATGTACAAAACCAAGTGATCCCATTGAGGAGAATGACACGCAGGATTGGCTATTCATTCAAACTACGAATGGCTTTAGGGGAAGCGCTATAAGCGGTGAAACGATTAAGTATATGCATCTGCATCGAGGTACTGTCGATCTAAAGGTTGGGGACTATGTTAGGCAGGGTCAGTACCTTGGAAAGTTGGTGCAGGGTAATCCTGCTGGATACGGAGTAGAAGGGAACTGTAATATGGTTACGAAGCAGAATTCATCTCACATTCACCTTGTTTTACCATCGACAACAATCGAAATTGATGGCTACAGATTCAGTGGAGGTCTTTCAATCACCAAGAACGGACAGGCAGTTTCCGCCAGTAATTTGCTATCAACCAATAAGATGTATGACCCCACAGATTTTCTTCCACTTCATATGAGTTACTATGATGATGGTCCAGCAAATTTTAATGCCAATTTGGATTCAGATATGGATTTCTTGGGATTGTCTACTGAAGGACGTGCAGTCACTTGGATTCAGGGAAATGATGGAGACTACAACTTTGGACCTCACCAATATAATCAGCACTTCGTAGTGGACGGTCGCGAAAAATGGTTCGGTACGGATCTGCACCAACGAGTATGGCAAGTTGATTATGAAGGAGATGGAGATTTAGATATTGTTGGAATCAATACTAAAGATGATGGTACCAATAATGCATATGTATATGTATGGCTACAGGGTGCGAACGGTAGCTATGGCGGAGGATATGCTATATCACAATACTTGATGCAAGATATAAATGATTTCTTTAGTACAGATTTACACTCTAGAGTCTGGGTAGATGACGTTGATGGTGATGGTGATGTGGATATTCTCGGAATTGCACCAGATGGAAACCTGGTGTTGTGGACTCAGAGAGCAGATAAGACTTTTGGTGCTAGTTACCACCACAAGGAGCAGTTCTTTGGGGGTCCAGGCGGAGTTAACTCATGGTTTAGTACTCAGTACCATCACCGAATGTGGCTAAAAGATCATGATGGTGATGGTGATCTAGACATTTTTGGC
>CAYGMI010000042.1:5746-11481 GCA_964351125.1 uncultured Candidatus Saccharibacteria bacterium
CAACCAGAATGTACATGTATGGCTACAGGATGGAGATCAACAGAATGGTACGCATACATTTGCAGATATTCCACTGAAGCAAGGCATTCTTCCTCAGCGAGGAGATACTTTAATTACGACTAACCTACATAAAAGAGTTTGGTATGAAGACTACGATGGGGACAATGATATGGATTTTATTCTCTTAGATGATGAAGGAGAAATACGTGTATGGCTACAGGATAATAATACTGGCTTGTTTAACTCGCCAATTATTGAACACCTAGTGTCGAGTACAAATGATTGGATGCGCACAGATATACATAATCGATTGTGGTTGGTTAACTATAATAACGATCAATACATGGACTTTGTAGGGTTACATGCAGATGGGACAATTATTGTGTGGCTACAGAATGGGTCAAATAATAGAGTTGGAGGTTACGACATACGGGAACTTTTAGTAGGAGATACTAATAAGTGGCTAAATACGGAACTACATCGTCGTCTGTGGATTACTGACCATAATGGAGATGGTGATGCAGATGTTATAGGCATTGCTGACGATGGGGATGTGGTTATATGGATGCAGAACAATACGACTGGATTACTAGGTAACTACAGAGTAAAGGAGCACTTTGTTTCAAATGCAACAAATTGGTTGACAAGGTATTATCACTTTAGATTCTAGCTATTTATCTAGTTATTCAATCTATAGTTTCCTCAACTAGATGTATGTTTGAGAGTCTCTCCTTGTATCTTTGAAATGATGGTTGAATACCCATCGTTAAAAATTAACTTGGGAACAGGTATGCCTGTATGTCATGAATGGTGTCTTTCTACTACACTCACCGCGACATTGCCTTTCTTGTGCCCACCGTCCACATACCTATGTGCCTCTACTATTTGCTCGAAGTTGTAAGTTCTATCAATCACTGGCTTGAGTTTACCTGCTTCTATCATCGCTGTTAATTCTTCTAACCCTTCGATTGTCATCTTTAACCCGTCAGTGCTGGTTAGCACGTTCAGGTATACTCCTCCATCTTTCAGAACCGACTTCGCTTTTTCTTTTGGAATATGTCCGTATGCATCAAGCACCACATCGTATATTGCTTCCTCTTTTGTAAAGTCTTCAGTTTTGTAGTCAATCACTTTGTCTGCACCAATCGACCTCACCATCTCTACATTGTCAGTGCTACATACTGCTGTCACATCGGCCCCCATTGCTTTGGCAATTTGGATTGCGAAGGTACCGACGCTTCCTGATGCTCCATATATCAGTACTTTTTGGCCTGATTTTAGTTTTGCACCGCGAAACAGCATTAACCCCACCATTGCTCCATTTGGTACTGTGGCAGCTTCTTCGAAAGAAAGGTTAGTTGGTTTCTTGGCAATGATTTTGTCTTCTTTGATGGTGATATATTCAGCGTAGCCTCCCATTTTTGTACCTGTAGAAACATACACTTCGTCACCTACTTTAAATCTGGTTACGCCCTGCCCCACTTGTTCGACTACCCCTGCAACTTCCATCCCTAGTGGATTTCTAGGAGCAGTTACTCCTAACATCAACCTCATTGCCGGCTTAAACAAAAAGTCCTTCACGCTGCCCATTCCTGGCTCAAGCCTTCTGATCTTGGTGTCTCCGATATGCACAGAGGTAGCATATACCTTTACTAGCACTTCATTTGGTTTAGGAGTTGGTTTTGGAATATCTATCATTTTTAGTACTTCTGGTGTACCGTAACTGGTTGCTCTAATTGCCTTCATTGATTAGCTTTACTAGGTAAACATATCCTCTTCGATTGCCATGTTCTTTACTTCGTTGTATATCTCGGTAATTAGTTTTGAGAACTGATGCCTTGGTAACTGTCTGCTATCTAGAGCACTAACGCTGCCGTGTTCTCCGTCTTCTTTTACGTTCTCCCATCCGAACTGCAGTAGAGTTCTATGGAGTACCGGCTCTAGCCTATCGACCGACTTCACGATTTTGGCCTCTAGAGTTTCTTTGGCTTCAGATTCCTCCCACAAAGACATCATTTCTTCGTTTAGGTCTTGCGGGAGTTTGCTCAATATCTCTGTAATGGCTAGTCTTTCTCGCTCATCTTTACCAACTCTCGCTGCTTTGTCCCAAGTTTTTGTGTCTCCTGTTAAAACCTCTGCTAAGTCGTGTACGAGTGCCATTTTGAGCATCCTCTCTGTGTCTATTTTTACTGAGTGCTCTTCTTCTAGTCTAGTTGCTAGCAACATACATACTAATGCTACTGCCCATGAATGTTCGGCATCGTTCTCGAATAATCCGTTCTCTTTGGGAGTAAACCTGTAAGTTTGCTTTAGCTTCATTGCCAGGCTCAAGAAGTCTATAATTTGAGTTAGGTCTGTCATTTTACTTGCCGAGCTGAATTATTTTGTATACAACTGGACTAAAGAACGCTGCAGCAAACATTGCTACTCCAGCTAATCCCAGAAGTACTCTAGCAACATTATTGCTTATCCATGCCAATGTAAATTGAGTTGATTCAGGCATGACTGTAACAAAATGTGAGAAGTCAAATGGGAATATTACAAAGAAGTATAGTGATGACAACGACATAAAAATAATGCCGCCAAAGCTGTCAAAAAGTCTGGATAATAATCTCTGACCCAGTACTGACTCTAGCGTGGCTGTAATAATCCACGCGATCCAATATCCAAAAAGTAATACAAGCTCTAATGTGGTGAGTTTTCTGGTAAAGAACCCTGTTCCTTGAGATAAATGTGTTGCCAAAATGATTATTATGATAACACTCACTATTATGATTCCTACTCCAACAACTCTATCACCACCAGGGATCGGTTTTGATGCTTCTTCTATTGCTGGCTTAAGCCATTCCCATTCGTATATATTCATTATTCTGTGCGTAAAATTTTCTCCATTGGCTTGCCTTTAGAAACTTCATCTACCATCTTATCTAGATAGCGGATTTCTTGCATTGTATTTGCTTCCATTTCTTCTACTCTGATACCGCAGATGGTTCCAGTGATTAGTTTTCTGTTTAGATTCATTTCTGGGGCCTGTGCAAAGAAAGTTTCGAAATCAGTCTCGGATTTGTTGATTGCATCTAGCTGTTTTTGAGTGTATCCCGTTAGCCAGCAAATTACTTTGTCTACTTCTGCTTTAGTGTGCCCTTTTCTCTCAACCTTATTTATGTAGTGAGGGTATACACTTGCAAAGGTTGTGGTATAGATTCGGTGTTTTGCCATTATGTGTTTATTAATTGTGCCTATTATACAACAGATTTAGTATCGCTTCTTGTTCGCTATTCAACGAATTTTTAGCGCGCTTTGAAAGCAGGTATTCGATACCCCAATACCTAATCACCCCAGCGTCTGAAGAAAGTACTTTTGTTGCGCGAGCTAGCGCTCGCGCAAATCCTGCCGCCGAATTACCTGGAGAGCTAGCTGATAGCCATGGTTCTCCTTGCAGCTCACTTACCTCAAGCTCGATATTGTTCTTTGCAGCGTAGTTTTTTAGCTTTGCTATGCTTAGATCCCACGGGACCGTTAAGATGAGATTATCCATGTTCTTAATAATGGGGATTCTATGTTGGATTGGCACTTGGTAGTAATAGTTAATCCCAATTACCCAAGACATTTTAGGAAAGTCTATCTTTGCCTGATTAACTAATGTGACGATAGAGCGTAAATCCCTTCGACCATTTGAATTGAATAGCACCTTAGCAGTGGGCCAAAACTTGTCTAAGATTTGAGTAGTTTTAAGTATCCATTCACGATCTAAACTTAGTTTGAATTGTCCAAATTTATTAAACGGTTCGTTGTCCAGTTGAATTGCTTCTAACCGATCGAATAGATTTGGATACTTTTGGATTAGTAACTCAAATAACTGGATTAGATAGTCCAAGGCTTTATTCCCTATCTCTGACTCTGTCAAACTGTGCCCTACAGTAGCTGCCGCCAAATCAAAGTAATTACTTGGCAGAGTTTCTTCGGGCCAGCGCATGGTTTTAATTGGACCAACATTCAGGGTTATCCGAACTTCGGGTCTAGAAAGTAGATAGTCTAGTATCCTAGCGTAATATTTTAGGTCGATATTATTTTCATCTATGAATACGTCACTCCATCTGATTGCTACACGAACATGTTTGATTCCCAGATCTTCTACGCAGTAGCTGAGCATCTTTATCTTCTGCTCTATACTATACTCTGATATCTGCCAGTGCTCGGGGTTAAAACTAATTCCAATCTGCATTGCTCATTCTATCAAGTTATTCGGGTTCTTCTCCAATTTGCTACAATTCTTCATGATTCGAAAAGCGAACTTAAGCGACAAAGATGTAATTTGGAAGATAATTTCTGCAGCAGCTCAAAATCTGTTTGATAAATTCGGGACTAGGCACTGGCTAGATTGGTATACAGAAGAATTAATCGTCAAAAAACTAAAGACCATGCCTACGTACGTTTACGAAGAAAATGGTGAAGTCCTAGGTGTCTACGCTCTTTCAGAGGAATTACCTAGCTACTTATTTGTAGATGAGACTTTTGACTATGTGCCAAACCCGAAGTCGGTATATTTAAATATGCTTGGTGTGCATCCAAATACTCAAGGTAAAGGAATTGGAAGCAAGTTGGTCGAACACTCACAGCAGATGTCTAAAGAACTTGGCTACCAATGGATGATATTCGATACCAAGGCAGAGATAACTCCAATCGTAGAATTCTATAAGAAGCTACGATTTAAAATTGTGGCTGATCTTATAGACGAGGGCGATAAATACTTCTTCTTCGAGAAGTCACTATAGTGATATCGGTGGGTATATAGGATCTGTACTATTTTTATGTAATAGCAGTAAACTCCGGTTTTATACCCTATTAATGTTCTATAAACCGATAGATAATAGAGATGCACAAGTTCCAGGAGTTCCAGAAGGATTGGGTTCCAGATTTAAAGATGCAAATCTACTCCTATTGTCGACTTTATTTAGATCTTCAAGTCCAGAGCTCAAGCAGTTATTAGGAAATTTGATTGAGACGGACACAGCAAAGACAGATACAAAAGAGTCGGATATGCTAGGTGTTGGACCTTTGGCCGCATTACTAATGTTGATGATTGGCGATCAAAAGAATCTATCACCTGAGTATGTAGAGCTGATTACGCCACTTATTCTATATTTTACTCTAGAGAAGTTTAGTGATGATGCTGGTCACATGGATAGAGAAGGAAATCTATTCTTGTACCCTGAACAAGTGGCAGTGTTTAACCAAGCGATAGCTGAGTATGTAAAGTCTCCAGAGATGACGGATGAGGAGTTAGCAGATTTTGTCGATTCTAGAGTCTCTCAAATAGATACTCAATCTATGGTAACTGAGGTTAATAGTATTCTGGCAGGTATTGCAGGTAAACTCAGTTCGCGAGGAGTAAAGGTGGATACATCATCAGATCTACTCCAAGACCCCAATGCAGAATTCATGAAGATGAATATGCTTTCAGTACTGAATTTGTATCGTAGAATTGCTAACGAAGTAGATAGAACAGAAAATAATGCTATTTCAGGACTATATGCTACTGCTCTACAGTCCATACCCAACCGCTACTTGGCTACCTCTGCTCAGATGAGAGATAGCTCTATGCCTGTAGAATCAGCATACGAGGTTGGAAGATACAGTATTCTGACAGATATATTTGCCTTTCAGGTAGCTGCAGCAATAGAACATGTAGAGCAAGGAAGTGTTACGTCAGAAGAGGTTGAGATGTTGAATAA
>CAYGMI010000043.1:0-7095 GCA_964351125.1 uncultured Candidatus Saccharibacteria bacterium
ACTTTCAAAGAGTATCGTCTTTGGCCAGACGAACTCGATTCCCTTCTTAAAATAGCCAGTGAGATGTTTACAAACGCATTAATGAGGAAGAATATTGATGAACAAGTAAATAGTCTTTATGAATCTCAGTCAAAACTATTCTCTCAAATTGCACATTCACTTAAGACTCCATTTACGGTTGCCTTAAGTAGTCTAGAACTTCTAAAAAATTCTAGTGGTGACAAACGAGAAGAATATATTGCCACAATTAAATCTAATCTTAGAGAATCTACGGCCATAGTAAATCAGCTGCTAAAGATTGCCAAGATGGATTTATTTCCTGTTGGCTCCAAGCCAAATGCAATAAAGTTGGATGAGTTATTGAGTATGATATTCTCGAAGGCATCTGTACTTTATCGCAGCCATTTCCCGGACATTACAGAATCTGAACTTTCTATAAACCTTACTAGTTCTGGATTCGATAAAGGCGAAATATTTGGAGATAAACGTTCACTCACCGAAGCCATCTTAATATTAATAGATAATGCTTTTAGACATTCTCCGAGAAGTGGAGAAAAAGCAAAGGTACACCTATCAGCTAAATTAAAAGATGGAGAGTATACTATTATTATTAAAGATTCTGGACGTGGAATCCCTAAAAATGAACTAAGCCAAATATTCGATCTCTATTACCAAGGAAGTGAGTCTGGTGAAGGTTCTGGCATCGGACTAGCCTTCTGTAAGAAGGTGATTGAATCCCTTGGAGGTACCATTAGTGTGAAAAGTGAGATTGGAAAAGGCACAGAAGCAATCATTAAGTTTAAGGTTTAGGATCTTGATATTTCTCTTGTATCACCATCAACCTTTATCATTAATGAAATGAGCTTTATACTACTATCAAGATTAGTCTGATTGATAAATGACTTTGGCCATTCTATGAGAATCAGATTTCCTACTTTATACTCCTTATCTAATCCCAATTCATTGAAGTCTTTCTGCTCCTCTACTCTCCATAAGTCAGCATGAACCAATTTCCCGAAATTAATGTCGTATTCTCGGATATATACGTAGCTAGGAGATTGCATCTGCTCTACTCCAAAATGTTCCCCAATATATTTAGACAAAGTGGTCTTACCTGCTCCTAGTTCACCATTCATAGTCACTATGACGCAGTTATTTTTTAGCAAGCTCTTTAGCTCTTCTGAGAGAGATTTTGCATATTCTTTTGTTTCTTCTAGATTTGTTATTTCCATATACTGATACTAAACCCCCGCCTATAAACAATCAAATAATTAATTGCTCATAGGCGGGGGCCTAAATTTCAAAATGATTATGCAACCATCTCGCGGAATGCTTTTCCTGCGCGGAAGCGAGGAACGTTCTTTGCTGGAACGTTTACTGGCTCTCCAGTCTTAGGATTACGCTTTACGCTTGCTGCTTGATGTACTGAGCGGAATGTACCGAAGCCTGTAATAGTTACGGTCTCACCTCTCTTAACTGCAGACATGATTTCATGTAATACAGCATCTAGAACATCTGCTACTGACTTTTTAGTCATGTTAGTTGCTGCTGCTACTGCGTCTACTAATTGTGCCTTGTTCATTGGTGTGTGTCCTCCTTTCCTTGAGATTCCCTATTAAGGGTATTTGTTGCTTTGTTAAACTGCCTTTCAGCAGATGTAATTAGTGTAAGGTATTGTCAATGCTAATGTCAATTATTCCTTACATACATAGGTGTTTGGGATACGTAACATTTAGCGATTCGAAAGAACTGTTTAGTCCTATAGCCGAAAACGCTTTTGGATAAAGAAGAATTAAGATTTTTGCTACTCACAAAGCTTTTTCTCTATTACTCCCCTCTTCTGCGTTCCCAAGCAGCGTACTACTCTTCGAAGACTAAATCTACTCTATCTATGCTTAAAGGAGATATTTTTTTAGTATCCGACAGGGTTAATAGCACCGAATTAAACACCATTGGGCCATCTTCGGCTATCTTAAACTTTCTTCTGGTTGGGTATCTAAAGTTATGAATTACGTTCTCAAAGTCTACCCACAGTGAAGCGTCGTATGGCCCCACCTGCCCAATATCAGATACATAAGCAACCTTGCCGCCTAAAAGTCTGTTATCTGCAGTAGCAACATGAGTATGGGTTCCAACTACTGCAGAGACTCTATCCTTAAGGTACCATGCCAAACTAAGCTTCTCCGTAGCCGTTTCTGTATGAACTTCCACAATTATCTGATCTGCAGTTTTAAAGTCATCTGTCTCTAGAAGTTCGTCCATAAAGTAGAACGGATTTCTAACTAGGTCACCACTTGGCATAAAACTCTGCCCAAGAACACAAACAAAAGCTACTCTCTTCCCTCCTATTTCTACTATTTGAAAGTTATTACCAGGTAGTTGGGCCTCGTAGTTAGCTGGGATTATTAATGGAAGTTCTGTTGATAAATCCTCTTCAAAATCTTGAATGCCGAAAGTATGATCACCACTAGTCATTAGATCTATACCATAGCTAGACATCTCATAGATTTTTTCACGTGTAACACCCCTCCCTCCGGCTGAATTCTCAACGTTTGCAATGATAAAGTCAGGTTTATGCTTAGATTTAATCTTCGGAATTAGACTTCTTAGCGCCTCTCTTCCTCTTCTTGTAGATACGTCCCCTATGTATAGTAATTTCATCTGTAGAGATCATAGCATGAGTGTTTCATGTGAAACGTATATTTCTATAACTTATAGACTCCAAAATATGTTTCTCACAAAGCTTTTCACCATCTAGCTCTGCAATGGTTGATGCAACAGAAATTATGCTACTTGCACCTCGCAAAGTAAGATCTGAACATTTTATTGTTTCATAAATTAGTTTGCGCATACCTAAATCTAGCTCTGAAAGAGTATGGCTGTTGGCTTTTCGGTAGCTGGTATGTCTATTGTATATAGGTTCAATGCCTTTTTTGGTATTTGTAATATTCTGCTTGGTCAATTTAATAATTACGTCGAAACGATCGAGTAGAGGTCCAGATAGTTTTTTTTGATAATTTCTTACTTCGTTAACAGTACACCGGCACTCTAGATTGGTTCCGTAATACCCACATTTGCAAGGGTTCATTGCAGCTAGAAGTATATAGTTTGCAGGAAAAGTAACAGATGAATTTGCACGTGAAACGTAAACCAAACCAGAAGATAGTGACTGCCTTAAAGAGTCCAATACAAAAGGAGAAAACTCTGTTAGTTCATCCAAGAATAGTACTCCATTATGTGCCAAACTTACTTCACCTGGCCTAGGATAGTTCCCACCTCCTAGCAAAGCAGCAGTAGAAATAGTGTGATGAGGAGACCTGAAGGGTCTTGAGTCTTTACAAGTAGAACCTATCAGACTATAGATACTCTGAACTTCCAGAGCCTCATCGCGATCGAGTGGAGGGAGTAGGGCAGGAAAGCTATTTGCTAACATCGTTTTTCCACATCCTGGAGGTCCAATCATTAGTACATTATGTCTGCCATATGCAGCAATATTGAGTGCACGTTTAGCTACATTCTGACCAATAATACTTACGAAAGGTATTACTTTACCCTTATCTATGTGGGCCATACTTCTAGGTCTATATTTCTTTAACTTTGTTTTCAGCTCCTGTAAGTTCTCTATTGAAAAGCAATTAATGCCAGGGATCTTACTAACCTCTTCGCAGCTGGAGTGGGGTAAAATAAAATTATTTATACCTTGTTTTGAAGCGGCATAAACCATAGAGAATATACCTTTAGAGGGCTTTATCTGACCAGTCAAAGAGAGTTCACCAAGCAGTATAAAGTCTCCGATCGACAGAATTTGATTTGTAGCCAGTAAGTATGAAGCAGCAATTGCTAAATCTAGATGAGAGCCATGTTTAGGTATATCACTCGGAGATAAATTTACAGTTATTCTATCTGGTATGTATGCGAAGCCGGAGTTTCGGATGGCTGCCATAACTCTTTCCTTTGATTCCTGTACCGAGCGGCCTGCCAAACCAATTACAGAGAAACTACTAAGTCCATGCTGAATATGTATTTCAATCTCAACCTTTATGGAATCTGTTCCATTGGGTACTAAGGTAGTAACTTTGTGAACCATCCCCCATATTAGGAATCACTCATTAACTGAAAGTTAATTTAAGGCGGAATAACTAGATAATGCTAGAATCATCAATGCGAAAAGACAGACAAAGAAGTAAACACTCAAACAGATCTGCTAATAAAGGTTGGGATCCACTGGCGGCGTGGTACGACGGAATGGTAGGAGAGAAAGGAAGCAAATATCATCAAGAATTGGCAATACCTGCTGTACTAAAGTTACTTCAGCTTAAGCAGGGTGATAGAGTAATCGATATTGGCTGCGGACAAGGTGTATTGGCTGGTTATCTAGTAAAGAACAAAGTAGGATACGTGGGAGTGGATGTGAGTTCAAAACTAATAGATTCTGCAAAGCAACGGAATATAAAAGCTGCAGAGTTTCATGTGAAAGATGCCACAAAAGTACATGGACTAAACCTAGAACCTTTTGATGAGGCTGTATTTATGCTGAGCATTCAAGATATTCCAAATATGAAAGCTGCTTTCGAAAGCATGGCTAAAGTAATGAAACAGAAGAGTAGAGTAGTAGTGTTGATGTTGCACCCTGCATTCAGAATTCCTAGGCAGAGTGGTTGGGGATATGATGAGAATCGTAAACTTCAGTACCGCCGAGTAGATAGTTATCTATCTGAAATGAATGTTCCACTTAAACCTTTTCCAGGCAGGCAGCAAGGCGTAAGTATCAGCTATCACAGGCCAATGCAAAGCTATATAAACGAATTAGGTAAGCACGGTTTTAATACTGCCGAGATCATGGAAATTGCAGCGGGTAAACTAGCCAACACCAAAGAAAAAGCAGCGTTGAGGGCCGCTGACGAAATTCCGATGTTCTTGGGTATTAGAGCTGAAAGAGATTAAAAAGCTCTGACATATTTGCCAGAGCAGTAGATTTACAGAGCGGAATTTATATCGTCTACTAGGACCTCAGTCCCTTTTGCGAAACCATTGCCTTGAGTTAAGTACCAAACTTTCCCATTTTTTGTATGGAATAGAATAGTGCCAGATTCTTCCCCGTAGGTCATAGCCACGCCATGGAGACCTTCAGTGAGTTCTAGTAGTTTTCTGACGATTGCTACATAAAAATCCAACAACTCCATTTTACCTTTAGGAGCATAAGGATTTTCATATGTTCCATTACCTTCGATATCCATCGAAGATCCTTTCTGTTAGTTTATCTAAATTATTATAAGATATACTTAATATATATACAACTACCTTTGCAAGTTTAAGCTAAAATTAACAATGCTAAGAAAACACTTCCTACAATCGAAATACTGGGCAGGAGTCCGAGAGAGCCAGGGACATCAAGTTGTTTGGATTGATGATGCACTAATGACTGTTAAGTCAGTACCTGGACCGCTAAAAGCTTTTGGATATTTACCTCAGGTTAACCTTTCAGAATTAAACTGGGAGCAGTTAGCAAAAGAGGGTAGAGCACTGAAGCTTTCGCATGTGCTGCTAGATAGTAATGACAGAATGTCTAGTTATGTGCCACCAGAGAACGTTATGAGAATGGTTGTGCAACCGACAGAAGGAGTTTTCTATAGAGCGACTCTAGAAATTGACTTATCTAAGCCTGAAGAGACACTACTCGCCGAGATGCACAAAAAGCATAGGTACAATATTCGCGTTGCAGGTAAACACGAAGTAGAGTTTGAGATGCGTGACGATCCGGAGGCACTCACTATCTTCTTAAACCTATTTTTCGATACAGTGAAACGTCAGAAGTATTTTGGACGAACACCAGAATACTATCGTCAAATTTGGAAAGTGTTGCAGCCAGAAGGAAGAGTTAAGATCGCCATTGCCACCTATAGCAACAAGCCTTTAACTGCATGGATGATCTTCTTGGGTGATGACACAGTCTATTATCCTTACGGAGGTAGCAGTGATCAAGATAGAAACGTGATGGCAGCAAATGGACTTGTATGGGGCCTAATTAAGTGGGCAAAATCTTCAGGCTACAGATACTTAGATTTATGGGGAATTGATCCAGCAGGCTCCCCTGAGCGCGAAAATATGCATGGTTTTACTAGATTCAAGCTTGGGTTCGGTGGGGAAGAAGTCAATTATCTATCTTCTTACGTGCTGATAATTGATCCTCTAGGATATTGGTTGTTTAAATTTGGAAACTCGATTAGATGGCTTTTACTTAACCTCCGAAAAGCTATTTATCGCTAGATAATAATCAGTTTTCTAGTCTCTCTGCAAAGGCATTATCAAATGCATAAACCCCTTAGCTTCTTTCGACGTGAAGACTGCTGGCTCTAGTGGTGAGTTTGTCTCGAAGTGAATAATCTCACCAGGAATGTGATTTGTAAGATCGATTAGATACATCAAGTTGAATGCGTTCTTAAGATCGGTTGCTCCTGTCACATTTTTTAGCTGAACCTTTGCTTCGTTTACTCCCAAATTCGGTACCTGACTACGCATTGTTAGAGTAGAGGTCTCGATATCTAAGTCCCAGTCAACTCGGTATCCCTGTAGATTTCGAGCAAACGTATTTACAATCTTTAAGGCTTGTTCAAGTTCTGATTTGACCACATCAAACATAAAGCTAGTTTGCTTAGGTACTATCTGGTCGTACTTTGGGTAAGGACCCTCAAGTAATCTAATACTGAATTCAATCTGATCAAATGTGAATATTATTTGAGATTTGCTCTCGCTTAAGTAAACGCTTACTTTCTGAGAGCCTTCTGAAGATAGAATTTTCAACATCTCTTGTAGAGCTCTAGCTGGCACAATAATGTCGTGAGCTTTACCAGCATCTCTCTCCACCGAAAGTCTTGTCTCTGAAAGTCTGTAACCATCTAGTCCTGCTAGTTTTACTGAACCATTTGCTCCTTCTGCAAGAGAGAAGAGTATTCCAGTAAATTGAATCTGAGATGTCGCCAACTCAGTTGAAGATGCAAATATCGCCATCTGCAAAGAAGAAATCAGCTCCTTAGCATCTACAGTAAACAGCGCTTCACCAGTTACCTTTGGCAATACTGGAAATTCTTCGGCTGA
>CAYGMI010000043.1:7105-11347 GCA_964351125.1 uncultured Candidatus Saccharibacteria bacterium
TCGGCTGAAATAGTCTGAAAATCTGCACTAGCTGTTGGGAGTTTTACATCCAACTTCTCTCCCGTCATCTGCAAAACGACCTTTCCACTTCCACCTGCAGAGATAAAATCAGAGATGAATTTACCTGACACAGTAACCTTTCCACTACTATCTGCCTGACCACCTATCCACATGTGTATCCCCATGTCTAAGTTAGTTGCGGATAGCTTTAGGTCATCCTCTTCGACTTCCAGTAATACATTTGATAGTACTGGAATATTAGGTTTCGTACTGACTGATCTAGACACATAGTTTAGTGCTTTCGATAATCTTTCTTGCGTCAGTGTGATTTTCATTACTATATATATTTAATAATTAGTCGAAGTAGGTATAGGGCCTGTTGATAAGTGTATAAGTTTTTGAATTAAGTGATTATAACAGGCTATTCCTCTAAATTTGTATGTGGATAGTCAAAAAAAGTTAACGAATCCTTAATTCTTGGTGGTTTTCAATATAATTCTTTTCGATCTCCTTACTCCTTGGTGTGGACAATTACACAAACCCAATGTGGTTAAGTTAAAGGTACCTCGTGCAATTGCCTTATTACGCCTACGATTTGCTGCTTAAACCCTTCTGTAGTTAGAATTTGAGACTTGATTTTGTCTACGGCATGCATAACTGTGGTGTGATCACTTCTGTTTACGTACTTGGCTACTTCATCAAGCTTGTATCCAAATTCGTCTCTAAGGATGTACATAGCAACTTGTCTAGCTAAGGCTACATCTTTTGTCCTGCGACTACCTTTGATGTCTTTAACGGTAACTCCAAACGATTTTCCGACTGCTTTTAGTATCTCTGGTACCTTAATCTTTTCTTGCTTAGATCTGGAGTCGGTTCCAATTATCCTTTCAACTTCCTCGATGGTTAGGTCTCCGCTTGGTTTCATCTGGTTAAATAGGGCAACTTTCTGTAGTGCTCCTTCTAGCTCCCTCACATTATCTGCCACACCACGTGCGATCACTTCTAAGATTCTATCCGAGATCGTAAGCGACAGACTTTGAGCCTTTGCATTTAGAATTGCCAAACGCAGTTCGTAATCTGGCTGAGAAATATCTACAACCATTCCACCTTGGAACCTTGATCTTAATCTGTCTTCTAGATCTTGAATCTCTACCGGAGGTCTATCTGAAATTAGGATTACCTGGTTGTTGTTGTTATGAAGCTCGTTGAAAGTATTAAAGAATTCTGCCTGAGTACTCACCCATTTTGAGATTAGTTGAATATCGTCAATGATCAACATTCCAATTGCTCGGTACTTAGAGCGGAACTCGATCATTTTGTTAGTCTTAATCCCTTTCACCATCTCGTTTAAGAAGCCTTCGGAAGTTACATATACAACCTTTTTACTAGGATCGCGCTCTAGAACTGCTCTAGCTACTGATTGTGCTAAGTGAGTTTTACCTACACCAGTCTTACCATGCAAAAACAGGGGGTTATACATCCCGCCGGGGTTATCTATAACTGCAACCGCAGCTGCGTGAGCAATTCTGTTCGAATCTCCGACAATGAAGTTACCCAAAGAGTATTTTTGATTTAAGCCTGCCTTATCAATTATTTCTTTTACGGAGGAGTGCAAACCATCTCTAGTTGATAACAGAGGTGATTCAGCAGCTGAATAAGTCACTTGGACTTCTTCTCCTGCCAATTCATCTTGGTGGACATTGATCTCGATATCCAGATCTTTACCGTATACGCGTGAGAGTGTGTCTTGCAGCATTCCTTGGTAGCGCTTTTTGAGCCAGTCGTGGATGTAAACATTCTGCACACTAATACTTGCTCTGTCTTTCTCAATCTTTAACAGTTCTGCGCCTTGAAAAAAAGTCTTAAACTGCGCTGGAGAATCAAGTTTTACTTCTATCTGTGCGAGAGTAGTGCGCCAGACTTCTTGTGGGTCCTTCTTAGACATTGTCATTTTCTAATAATTATTGAGTGTTGATTTGGACAGTGTATAGAGCGCAAAATATCAGGCAGCGTGCATTTTGCCTGTAGAATTTTTACCAAGTGGTAAATACTTCTCGGAGTTGTACTCAGGATATATCCACGTGGATAACTTGTAAAGGTCCTGTAGCGGGAAAATTATTTTGCATAATGGTTCTGCCTTTGTCAGAATAGAAAATGCGAATCGAATTAATATTATTTACTTTCGTTTTAGCGGCAGCCAATTACTTTGGGCAGCTGTGGGACGTTCAGGATAAACGAGTACTTACGCAACTGAGGTCTATGGCTGCAGGGCTCTCAACTGCCTATGTTTTTGTAATTCTGTTACCTGAGCTATTAGTCGATTCTGAAACTGCGGTGGAGGTTCTACTTCTGCCAGTTCTAGTAGGATTTACCTTTTTTCATGTTGTACTCAAATATGTAACTGTGATCAGTAAGAAGAAATCTAGACTTTGGAACGAGAGAGTGCACCTTTTAATTCTTGTTACAGCAAATTTCGGTACTGCATATGTGGCAGTTAAACTATTGCAGGAAAATTTAAAAGAAGGAGTGATCTTGATCGTAATCTTGGCAATTCACACTTTACTTACAGATATCGTTGGTAGCAAGATGGCAGAAGAAACTAAGTTTGAGCGTAAAGTATGGAGATTTCTAGATATATTGTCTCCAATCTTAGGAGGAGCTGTAGCTACGCTTAGAACCTTACCGGTATTTAAGGAATTTCTATTTGCTGGGACTATCGGTGCAATTATCTACATCTCCCTACACGAAGAAATTCCCCACGATAGATTAGGTAGACCGATATTTTTTGCGTTAGGAGTTTTGATCGTTGTACTACTTGCCTTTGGAATAACTTAGCTATTCCTTTCTCTGTTTATCAGACCACGTAACTGCTTTAGCGGATGGCTGGCCTAACATCATTCTGGTAGAAGCTTCTACAAAAGGTAAGAAACTGTATGTCAGGAGGGTAATTAGATTTAGAGGCATTTCTATGATTATGTTCATCGCATATCTTCTTTTTGACATCCAATCAGGACGTTGAGGAATTATTAGCAGCTTGTACAAGGTGGCTGGGAAAATAAATATAATTGCCAGAGTCATGATGATAGAAATAGTGTTTGGAACGCTATACCAAATGACTGATTCTCCAAGTTGAGGATTTAAGAATAAGACAATAGGAATCGAGAAGGTAAGCAAAAAAGCCAACACCTTATAGAATACAAATACCTCAAATAGGTGAATAAATTTAGCTAATCTAATATGCAAGGGTACATTGCTTGCTCCTAATAATCCTTTAAGTCCAATTGGGAAAGAGATAACTCCCCAACCCCAACGTAGATATTGTTTGTACTGGTCACGGTGGTTTCGAATGTAGTCTGGGTGATAAACAGCATCGGCATGTAATGGTACAAAAAATACTTCGCACTCCCAGTCACCGTTAAAGTGAAAGAACGGTCTCCAATAGAAAGTTGTATCATCAATCCCAAGTGAAGTATCCCAATAGTTAACATCTTTTAGTACTTGGAGACTTAACGTATAACAAGAGTAAGTTTCCCTTTTATGCTTTTCTATTACAGAAGATGCAAGTACAGGGAGTGTCAAACTAACTGAAAGTACTCTAATCAAGGTAGGCACATCCCAATAGTTGTTGTTAAATGTGTATACAGCTGTTTGGTAGAACCTCTGGTTTCTTTTCTCGGAGGTTAGGTATTTGTAGGTGGCTGCGGCCAAGTACTGCCTATCAAACACAATGTCTTCGTCTGGGGAGGTTATCAAGAAGTCTGAGATGATTTCTCCGCGATTCTCTAGTTCTGCAACTGCACTTTTAGCTCCCCATGCTCTATTTGCTGCGGCACCAATCACCTCACCTTCTAGGCCATCTGGATGTTCGAATATCATTAATCTGTCGCCGAATTCTTTAAATTCATCTTTTATCTTCAGTTTCATATCTGCAAAGTACTCTGGGTCTTTGGCGATTAGCCTTTCTTCCATAGAAATTGCGATATAAATTAGTTCTGTAGGGTAGTTTTGTCTTCGTAATCCATCCAATGTGTGCTTAAGTACATCGTATTTTGCCGAGCCGACAGGATAAGAGATCAGATGTTTGGGAAGAAACTGAGCTGTAGGTAGTAATTCTGGATCTGGTAGATCATATTCGGCAAGAGCTTCTATCTCTTTTAGCCAATCTTTCTTCATTGCCCTTCTATAAGTCTCATACCCGATAGCTATCCCAATACTGGTAAGTGCGCCTCTAAAGAACCAGTA
>CAYGMI010000044.1:0-6943 GCA_964351125.1 uncultured Candidatus Saccharibacteria bacterium
AGCCATCATCCCAATTGACGTAGTTAATAGTTGCTTCAGATGTATCAGTAACTAGATACAAGAAATATGCAGTAGAACTATTGCCAGCATAAAGCTCATTGTCTGAATCGTAAGCCTCACCATGCAAGTACATCTCATTTGTATATGAGACTGTCGTTTCATAGCTTGTATAGAAGTGTACAGGCCTATCCGTTGAATCAGGACCATCTGGATCGTACGAAATAGTGTTATCGTCGTCCGGAGATGCAGTTGCAAAATCATCGTTTCCATCGTCATTCACATCACCAATACCAACAATAATATCTCCTAGACCGTCTGCACCAGAGGTCCCACTAATAGTCAGATCTTGGGCAGCAAATGACATATTTCCGCCATAGACGTCTGGATTCACAGCAAAAATGGCCCCAGCCGTAAGACTGGCTAGTACCGCGAATGAAAATAGAAATGAAATAAATACCACCGCAAAGGTGCCTCGGGTTAAGAATATATCCATCACCCTGTAGATTGTTGGCTTATTCATGTGAATGAAATTAAAAATAGTTATATATAGTGCAATATAATTTAGTAGACTGCATATACGTTGTCAAGTAGTCTACTAAAAGTTTGCCATTAGCATTACACTAGATTAGAATTACGTTAGTTTACTAAATCAAGAACATGAAATATACAATACTAAGATTTTTTACTGCAGCTCTACTTTTAACATTCCTGTCTCCGGTCGTAATCAACGCCCAAGAGGTTACTAACGATAGTGATTACTGTGTCAGATTCACAAACTTAGATGAATTTAGAGAGTATATATTCTTTTACGATGGTGTATTTGATTGGAATAAGAAACAGATTACAAATTATGACTGTGTGTCATTCGCAGTAAATACCACACCTAGATTGTTAGCAGTACCAAGAGAAAACTACATCAGAGGCGAAGTACTATCTAATATTAATAGTCCAGCAGCCATAGTGGTCAACTATACATTCGTACAACCTGGAACTACAAACAACTCGACAAATCCCTCTAGCACTACTGATGGAGCAAACAGCACAGGTTCTTCTTCCACAACAGGAGATGATACCGGCACAACAGAAACTGAAGCAGAAATTACAAACCCCGATAACCAGGTATCTACACCAACTCAAACTGAACAGATAGTACTATCTCCTGAACTTCAGGGCTTAGAGATTATTGATTCTGTTGAGCTTGCCCTAGATACCCAAACAAATCAGTTCGAAGGGATACCAGTTTTCGTTACATATAAAAAAGTAGAAGGTGAGAAAGTAACACAAGAGAGCCTAGACTTTAATCCTGATGGTTCACGTCCTGCTTCTACACTCAACAATGTGAACTATCTGCCATATATAATTGGCGCAGCAGTTATCGCAACTATACTAATATTGGTATATGTATTCTTCAAGAAGCTTAGAAATCAAAGAGCAATTGAGGGAACAAAACCGAAACGAACAAAGAACCAGAAGAAGAGAATTAAAAGAACAGGTTCTAAGTAGACAATCTATAGATAACAAAAAAAGCGCCGTCAGGCGCTTTTTAATTGACTAGAAACCTATTCATTTGGAGCGTCTAGCTCCCTATTACTTATCCTGCCAGCCCACAAACCTCTGCCTAACCAACGATTATATCCTGTCATTCCTCGCTCATCGGTGTCATCTTTCATTGCCTTATCAAATTGATCTAGCATAGAGGAAGTCTCATCTACCGAAGATACTATTCCCGCCTCTAAGGTTAAAGGCAAAGTTGGTGCCCCCTTCTCTTTCTCGCCGTTGTGGGAAAGTATAATGTGCTTAAGATGAATAATATCCTGCTGTGACATTCCTTCAGGAGCGTACTTGTCTACATACTCTGTACCAATATATTGATGACTAAGTGCCGACCCTCTGACCGTGTAAATGGTTGCTAAAGTGGTAGCATCTAATTCATCGAGTTTGCCAATGTCGTGCAAAATCAAACCAGCAATAACTATGTCATAGTTGGCTTCGGGATAGAATCTTTTTATTGGTTCTACGAAAGCCAAACATTCCAATGTATGCTGTAATAAACCTGAGCGATAGTTATGATGATATGATATCCCAGCTGGCCAATACTTTAGCTTACGCATCACTTCTGGGTCATTCACTACCCCTTGTAAAAGCTGTCTAATGTGTTCACTCTCTACTTTGTCATTCACTATAGACTGCAATTCGGAATACATCTCTTCTGTGTCAAACTTGCTAGATGCTAGGTATTCGTCCAATTTAGTTTCGTCCACACCTTCAAGAGCTGTGACTGCAAGCTGGATCTCACCTTTAAACTCGTTTGCATTAGCTTTTATCGAAACTACTTTGCCGACCTGTATGGCTTTTTTATCAACCATACCAAAGTTATCCTGCCAAATCTTGGCGTTTACCTGGCCGGTCTTGTCTGAGAGAGTTAGGTCGTAGAATTGGTTGCCGTGTTTGTCTGTAGCCAAACGCTTCTCTATAACAGCAAATGTCTCAGAATTAATAGGCGTACCTGCCGTAAGATCTTTTATATAGAGAGTCTTCATTTTATTGCTACCTTAGGATTGATGATGGTTATGCTCGAATTCGTTTTGGCCAACAGGCTCATCTTCGATGTCTTGCACTTTTCCAAGTAGGAAATTCTTAGTTTCTTTTAGTAATTCTTCTGGTTCTGTACCAATTTTTAGCTTGAATCCAGCTGCACCCAACTCCATTGCTTTTTCTACAGCAGCATCTCCGCTAATGTTTGTAAGCATTACTATAATTGGTTGACCATACTTTTCACTATCCTTTTTTATTTCTTGGAGAACCTCGATACCGTCTTTGTTTGGCATCACTATATCTAGAAGAATCAAATCGTACTTATCTGCCGCAGCCTTAGCTAGAGCATCTACTCCGTCAATCCCGCTGGATACTTCGTAGCCCTCGGACTCAAATAAATCAACAAACATAATGCGGGCAGCACTTTCGTCTTCTACTACCAATATTTTGTAATTGGTAGGATCAAAGTCTACGTTTGTAGAATTTGTGCTTTGTTCTTCCATAATGGTTTTATAACTTTACAAATACTATAAATTCCAGCTTTGTACTTGTCAACTTATTTAGTTTACCACGGATTAATAATTGTATATGGAACATATCCTGTAGGGTCGAAAGCCACACCGTTATTGAAGATACTAAAATGTAAGTGGGTTCCCGAACTATTTCCACTTGTTCCCATATACATAATATCTTGACCTGCTTTTACCCTCTCTCCACCCTTTACCCACATCTCTCCGTTACCGTGATAGTAGTGGGTTTCTATTCCGCCTCCATGATCAATAATCACAGTATTACCACCTTTACCCCACCATCCAGCATGCTTTACAACTCCAGCCGCCACCGCCCTTATAGGACAACCATACCCTTTCACCAAATCAAGCCCGTTATGAGTTGCGGTAAATCCACCATAAAATGTATAACCTGCACATTTTGGGTTAGAAAGTGGATCCTCGAAGGCATCTTTAAGCATAGTCGGAGAAAGCTCGCCTTCGTAAATCTCCGGATTACCCGAAGGTATAAATATTCTTTGCCCCACCTTTAGTGCGTAGTCAGGAGGCTGAAGATCGTTTATCTCTCTAACTTCAAATAGGTTTCCACCTGTTCTTCCCACAATCTCTTCTAAACTATCTCCTAAGCTAACCTCATGAAGAATCCCATTTATCTGAGGAATTTGAAGCTGCCAACCTATTTCTAAATAATTCGAAAAAGGACCAATTAAGTCGATATTCGCCCATCTAACAGTATCAGAAGATACTCCATATTTATTGGCAACCGATTCAACATCTTCGCCTATTCCTACCGTATGTTTAACTATCTTAGCCTGAAAACCTTCTATCGTAGGATCAAGAGCAGCAACAGACTCAAGACTCGACCCCTGTTGCAAGAAATCTTGGTCAAAATCTAGATTGGATACTGCCAAGAAAGATCCTTGAGCTTCTGCAGGCTGTATCTTAGAAGCTATCCCTGTTAGCAATGCTACTCCACTCACGAAGGCTATAAGAATGTGAAAAGAGTTTTTATATAGACTCCCTCTTCCCCAGAACATTCTCGACACCAGCAGAGTCTTAAGACTACTAAAGCTTTCAGATATCCAAATAGCTGTAAATCGAGAGATTACCAGTAGGGTACGCAAACGCAACCACAACCAAATAGGTAGATGAACCAAGATATCGATTATCGGAAGATTTTTCATTCTATCTAATACGGAATAAATCCAGCAGGGTTTACAGCATATCCATCTTTTCTAAGTTCAACGTGTAGGTGAACTCCAGTGCTGTTTCCTGTTGTACCCATGTACATAATCTCCTGTCCCTGCTGTACTCTATCCCCCGCATTTACCCAGAATGTTCCATTACCATGCATATAGATACTAGTGATTCCACCACCGTGATCAATCCTTACATTAAACCCTGCTAATGGTGACCAACCTGCGTATTCAACCTTACCTGTGGCAATTGCTCTAATCGGACAACCTGAGCCCTTGGCTAGGTCTACCCCTCTATGATATCCGGTAAATCCTCGGGAATATGTGTAGCCAGCACAACCTGGGTGAGAAAGTGGGTTGCTAAATACTCCCCTAGGAATATCTACCACAGCTGGCACAACCTGAACTGGCACTTCTCCATTTGGAATAAATAGTTCAGCTCCTGCCGCTAATGTATAGTCAGGACCTTGTAACCCGTTCAGCTCTATAATATCGATCGGGAGTCAACTATCTTTTTTAACAATATCGTCTAGGTTTTCATCTGATTGAACTTTCTTTAATACTCCGTTCATTTCTGGAATCCTTAGCTCCCAACCAGACTGAATCTCCTGAGAGAAAGGACTAATTAGATTACTGTTTGCCCAACGAATAGTGTCTATACTCACGTTATATTTGTCTGCGATTCCCGCAAGGGAATCGCCCCTCTGCACTGTATGTTTAAATATATTTACCGCAGGCTCAAATGGATCAACCTCTAACACTGCTTGCAAACTACTCCCTTGCTGCAAGAAGTCATCTGTTGGACCCTGAGAGAAAGAAGTGTTTAAGCTTTCTTGTCCAGAACCTACCGCCAGTATTTGAGAAGCAAGTCCGGTGGTAATAGCTAGGACTGTAATAGAAGACATTATTAGATGGAAAGAAGATCTATATAGACTACCTCTACCCCAGAACATTTTCGAGACCAATTTGGACTTAGACTCATAAAATTCAGAAACAGCCATGTCTATAATTATCCCTAGAACGATATATAGTGAATGTAGACGTCTATATAAGTAGCCAGGAAAAGTCAGCACAGCGTCTAAAATCGGCAATTTCTCAAGCTCAGACTGCGCTTTCGACCTCCTCTTCTTGTTTGTAACCTTAATGTCTTTGTACATTATGCATCACTATTATAGCGTCTTTTTGGTGTTCTGTTCGTAAATTGCTATAATAGATAAATTACTGCAATACATGCCCAAATTCAATAAAAAGCTCATAATTTATACTAGCTTCTTAGTTATTTTAGCAGCTGTGATTGTTTTTATAGCTTTGTACCAACTAGGATTATTCCCATTCTCAAACACTTTCAGCTCTTTAAATTTACCTCAGATATCAGAACATATTACTATCGAGCCAGTAGCAACTAACCTTAGAGTACCTTGGGCCATGGCTTTTCCGAAAGAGGACGAAATTTTCGTGACAGAAAGAGTAGGAAGAGTGAGAAGAATTGTTGATGGTGAACTTCTGCAAAAACCGATACTCGAACTATCTATTGCTGCACAGGGAGAATCTGGCTTAATGGGAATGGTACTTCATCCAAAATACTACGAAAATAAATATGTTTACCTATGTTATGCATATGAAGCCGAAACAGCTCTAAAGGTAAAAGTAGAAAGATATCAATACGCTAGTGAATCGCTACAGTATCCCAACACAATCATAGACAATATCCCGGGAGCTGAATTCCATGCAGGTTGTGAATTGGCCTTTGGCCCAGATGGAAAACTCTACATTACTACGGGGGACGCTAGTAAAAAAGAGCTTGCTCAAAACTTATCTTCTCTTGCAGGTAAAATTCTAAGACTCGAAGCTGATGGCACCATACCCGTAGACAACCCTTTTGTTGAACGAAGCGGAGCAAGATCAGAGATCTGGTCATACGGTCATCGGAATTCTCAAGGAATAACCTGGAATACAGAAGGAAAAATGTATTCAGTTGAGCATGGACCATCTGGCTTTGATGGTCCTGGAGGCTACGACGAGGTAAATGAAATAACGAGGGGTGAAAACTATGGTTGGCCAAACACTTTAGGCAATGACGTGGCGATAGGAATGACACCATCGTTAAAATACTACACTCCTGCCATAGCACCAGCTAGTACAGAGTGGTATTCATCTGACTATCTGCCAGAAATCAAAGATACTTTATTGGTAGCTGCCTTAAAAGGAACGAGTATACTATCTCTAGATTTTACGCCGGAAGGAATTGAAGAAAAGGTACTAGTAGACGATAGTTATGGCAGAATAAGAGAAATTGCCGTAGATACTAAAGGGCAAATCTACTTCACTACCTCGAATCGTGATGGTCGGAATAACTACGGACCGCTTGATGATGGGATTTATAAAATAAGCAAACAATCCGAATAAACTATTTTAGTAGCTGACTCACTACTCCGCGTCCTCCACTAATTAGCATCTTTGCCTCTTTAGGCTTAATCCCACCACCACCATGTGCTGCATCATTTCTAACCTTGCGAAGTTTATGTGCTCTGTCTACATTGATAGCGCTAAGTTTGCCTTTAGATTTTAGTCGAGAAATGGCGTCAAAGCTCGATACATTCCCATCTCGGAGAATGCCTTTCATCACCTGCTCTACAGCTTTATGTGCTTGCATTACACCTTGGTCAGCATACCCATCATTTACCATTTTATCTGCTTGGTAGA
>CAYGMI010000044.1:6953-8819 GCA_964351125.1 uncultured Candidatus Saccharibacteria bacterium
CTACTCTGAGAACGTAGTTTCTCTTTAAGCTCCGCCGAACCATCAGGAAGAAGTACCCTACTAGCAATAACTAGCACAACAACGACCACAATTAGTCCAAACACCACTATTAGTGCTCCGAGTTCGGTGTTAAATATTTCTAAAATATCCATTAGTAATGCTAGCAGGTTAGAATCGGAGTTTCAAAGTAGTTAACTCACTGTTTTAATATAATATGCTATATATTGATAATATAGCTTATAGTGATATAATAATATGCAAGCCACATAATGGTGGCGTTTAAAAAAGGAGAAAACAAGGTGTCAAGAATAACATATGTAGATATCCAGATAGCGAAAAAGCAGTCAATTAAAGTTCTGGAAGATGGCTGCGAAGCAGAGCATCTGGCAGGTTTAACGACTGTACAGACGCTTCTTGTGCGTGCAACAGTTTCATTTTTCTCGCTCGCGGACTTCTTTAACGGTCTCGATTTAACCATCGAAGTAGTCGAAACCATGATTCGTTCAGCTAAGCTAAATGATCCGGTGAGAATGGAACTCATCGGGATTACCAAAAGCACTAATATGATTGCCTTTAACTGTGCGAGCTTATTAATTCGTACGAAAAAGGGTGATTATAAGCAAGCCGTCGACGAAATATTTCATGCTCAAGCTGATATCATCATTGAAGCGGGATATATGGTGCAAAACATCCTGTCCCGAATGATACTGGCGTGAGACTCCTTTTGAACTAAACCGCTCAGAATAAAAACTGGGCGGTGTTTCATTTTAGCTAAAAACACTTGCATATATCGCCCAGAAAGCAATCAACGCAATTATTTCTATTACTATCTCTACAGCTAGTTTTAGCACCTTCTTTGTGCGGATAAGTGCTAGGTTTGGAACTATCTTAATTATCTGCCAAATGATCAATGGAATGATCAGAAGAGTAAGCACCAAATTCACCCCTAAGAAACCCATCTGATAGCCTATAGGCGTATTAGATAAGACATATATAGCACCAGCAGGTACTACAAATACTCTAATTATGGCGTAGAAAATATTAGTAAACATACGATATTGTAGATTATTATCCACTTTTTAGCTAGAACCCATTTCTGCTAAGCTAGTGTGAAAACTTACCTATTATTTTTTGCCTAAATGAAAATCGCAATCAATGGATTTGGTCGAATTGGCAGACAAGCCTTCAAGATCGCTACAGATAAAGGCCTAGAGGTCGTGGCCGTTAATGACCTTACTCGTGCAGACGAGTTAGCCCACCTACTAAAATACGATACAGTTTATGGAGAATATGCGAGAGATGTCAGAGCTTACATTGCTGGCGATGAGTTCATTGCAGGTAAAGAAAAGCTACTAGATGTAACACCTGAGCAGGTTCAAAATTCTGAATCTTACATTACTGTCGATGGTAAAAAAGTTGCTGTCTACTCTATTAAAAACCCTGCAGAGCTACCATGGGGTGAGCTAGGAGTGGACGTAGTGCTTGAATGTACAGGAGTGTTTGTTAAGGATGATGCGGCAAAAGGTCACTTAGAAGCAGGTGCAAAGAAAGTGATTCTATCTGCACCAAGTAAAGGAGACAATCCAGTTCCAACCTTTATGATCGGCGTAAATAACCACGAGATGGGGTCAGAAGATCATATGATATCCAATGCTTCGTGCACTACCAACTGTATATCACCTGTAACACGAATTATTCAAGAAAAATTTGGTATTGAGAAGGCAATCATGACAACAATCCATGCTTATACAGCTGACCAAAATTTGGTAGATGGAATACACAAAGATCTAAGACGTGGAAGAGCATCTGCGCAAAACATTAGTCCTACAAGCACAGGCGCAGCAATCGCTACCACTCAAGCTATCC
>CAYGMI010000044.1:8829-10982 GCA_964351125.1 uncultured Candidatus Saccharibacteria bacterium
ACTAAAGGGAAAGTTTGAGGGAACTTCACTTAGAGTTCCTGTAATAGCTGGTTCGATCAGCGACATTACTTTCTTGCTAAAGAAAGATACTACCGCAGAAGAAATTAACCAGGTACTAAAAGAAGCTTCTGAGTCTGATGCCCTAAAAGGAGTGTTGGCAGTTAGTGAAGCACCTCTTGTATCTAGTGATATTCAAGGTAGAACAGAGTCTTCTATCGTCGACCTTCCACTTACAATGGTAGTTGACGGTAACCTAGCAAAAGTATTTGCTTGGTATGACAACGAGTGGGGATATTCGAACAGATTAATAGAGCTTGCCCAAGCCGTTATGCAACCAACTGAAAGAAACATTTAAGTAATTAGAATCTGGGGCCGCAAGGCCCCTTTTTTTATCATAATCACCAAACGCCTTTCATATGCGTGCTATAATAACTTCATGAAGAAGCTACGCAGCATCCGTGATCTGAAAGATCTTTCAGGTAAAACAGTCTTACTAGCAAGTAATTTTGACGTTCCTTTAAATGGGGAAAATGTCACAAGTAACTACCGCATCAAAGCAGCAATCCCTACTATAAAAATGCTGATCGAAAAGAATGCACGCATTGTGATTTTGAGTCATCTAGGCCGTCCAGCTGGTGAATACAAAGACGAATTCTCTCTAATGCCAGTAAGATTTGAGCTCGGAAAGTTATTAGAAACTCACATCAAATTTGCCCATATTCCTAGCTCTCATAATTCTGTAGTGTTCATGGAAGACGGCGAAGTTTTGCTTCTAGAGAACGTAAGATTCCACCCGCGCGAGGAGAGTAAAAAGGAAGAGGAACGAACAGAATTTATGAAGGAACTTGCTGAGCAAGCAGATTACTACGTAAACGATGCTTTTGCATCTTACCGTCCAACAGCTAGTACTTTCGAGTTAGCAAAACTAATGAAAAATCCTATGGCTGGACTACTGATCGAGAAAGAAGTGGAGTCACTAACTAAACTACTAGAAGAGCCTGAGAAACCATATGTTGCAGTAATCGGTGGAGCAAAACTAGATACAAAGATCCCAATTCTACATACTTTGATAGAGAAAGCAGATTCAATACTGCTTGGAGGTGCAATGGCCTACACTTTTATGAAGGCAAAGGGCATCGATGTAGGAGATTCCAAGGTTGAAGACGATAAGCTCAAGGAGGCAAAACAGATCATGGATCTAGCCAAGAAGGCAGGATGTGAGATTGTTTTGCCAGTAGATCATATTGCAGCTAAATCTTTCGATAAAGATGCAGAAGCTATTGAGGTAGATGCTCAAGTAATTGGCAAAGGTTTGATAGGTATGGATATTGGAGAGCGAACAATGCAAGACTTCCAAGAAAGAATCGAGAACGCCAAGACAGTAATGTGGAATGGGCCTATGGGAGTATTCGAATGGGAGCAATTCAGCAGAGGAACAGAAGCTGTCGGAGAATATATTGGACTATCTGCTCCAAGAAGTACTTATAAAGTGGCAGGAGGTGGCGACACAATTACTGCAATGGAACAACTCAAGATCAATTTCAAAAACTATAACCACGTTTCTACCGGAGGCGGTGCAATGCTTGCCTTCTTGAGTGGTGAGGAGCTGCCAACACTTGAACCTCTATATAAATAAATTTCTCTAGTCAAAGAAGAAGCACCCATATCAGATATGAGTGCTTATATTTAGTTATTTTGACTTACGAAAATGTTTACCAACCACCGCCTTGTTTGCTGTCATTAAACATCCCTTGACCACTAGCTGTGCCAGCGGCTTGGGAGCTAAATTGATTCACAGCAGCGCGAATTTCTTTTTCTGTGGCATTTGGAGTCAGGACGGTCTTTACACCAATACGACGAGCGTAGGCAGTAAAGCTATCACTTGTTGCACCTTGTCCATGAGAAATCCCAATCAAAGTCACATTAACCTTTTCTGCCGTGGCTTCAAGGAGATCTTTAACTTCTTCTTCGGTGTGAGCCATGGGACCATAAGGCAACCCATCGGTCAACAGTAAGAGTTCCATCCGACCATCAATAATGCGTTTTGCTAGACCATCGAGAATAGCGACACCAGCGGCGACGACTTCTACGATACGGTCATTGAGCGGAGTGAGGTTGTAGCCTGAAGTCCGGTATGTATCACCTAAATGAAG
>CAYGMI010000045.1:0-10971 GCA_964351125.1 uncultured Candidatus Saccharibacteria bacterium
GAAGAAGCAGGAAGAGAAAGAGAAGAAGAAAGACAAACAACGGAAAGGCGAAGAGCCTGAAAGCTTTACAGATATATTGCAGAAGTCTACACAGCAGACAACTTTCATTTTGCCACTGTTCATTATATTCACATCGTTGAGTTTTCCTGCAGGATTAAGCATTTATTGGACTGTACAGAGTGCCTTTGTTATAATCCAGCAGTTTGTAATCGATAAGCTAAAAAACAATGAATCCAACTGATTTACAAGCACATCTGCAAGAAGTGCTAAAGACAATTTTAACTAAGCTGGAGATGGATGCCGTCATCAGTATTGAGCCTATCGAAAACGAAGATAGGCACTATATGTCTGTCGAATTGCAAATTGAGGACAGAGGTTCTGAATTGATAGGCAGATATGGAAACACATTGGAATCACTTACTGCATTGCTTAATGCAATGATGCCTAGTGCAGAGCAGGAAGATCAGTGGAGAGTTATTGTAGACATTAACGATTACAGAAAAGAAAGAATAGAATATATAGAAGGCATAACCGAGAAAGCTATCGCTCAGGTTAAGTCAGATGAACAACCTTACAACCTTAGCCCGATGAAGGCTTGGGAAAGAAGGATAGTACACATGGTGGTTACAAAGTATCCAGAGCTAGAAACTACTAGTGAAGGAGAAGGAATCGATAGACATGTGGTAATTCAAATTGCTAATTAAAGTTATTTAGAAAAATATGAGTAAGTTAAAGTTGATCCCTAGAGAAATTACTGGGAAACAAGTTAAGAATATTAGAGGAGAAGGAATGGTCCCAGCGGTTTTGTATGGTCCAAGCTTCGAATCTACAAGTGTATCTGTAAATGCCAAAGAGTTTTCTGCAGTTTTTGACGAAGCTGGTTACAGTAACTTGATTGATGTAGAGATAGAAGGTCATGGAAAAGAACGCGTGGTGCTTAAAGAGGTGCAAGAACATCCATTAAAGGACTATGTAATTCACGTAAGTATGTATGTGATTGATAAGAATAAGCCGATTACAGCAGACATCCCTATAGAGTTTGTTGGAGAATCTCCAGCTCAGGATAAGGGTATTGGATTTATTGTATCTCCAATAGAGAATGTGACGGTTATCTGTCTTCCAGACAATCTTCCATCACATCTTGATGTTGACGTCTCTAAGCTGGAAGATATCGGAGATAGTGTTACTATTGCAGACATTATTCTTCCTGAAGGTGTTGAGTTAGACAATACAATGGACGAAGGAACCTCAGTGATTTATGTTTCAGCTCCACAGAAGCTTGAAGACCTAGAGTCAGCAAATGATGCTGAGGAAGGTGAAGAAGGCGAGGAAGGTGAGGAAGGTGAGGGATCAGAAGAAGGAGAAGAAGGCGAAAACGCTGACGAATCTGACAATGATTCTGAATAGTTTATAAATAATCGGAAAACCCCTGACTTCGGTCAGGGGTTTTTGTTTGATTACTTTGATGATAAGCTATAAATGAATGAATCCACAGTCGCCCAATCAAAATCCTCAAATACCAGTTCAGACACCGATTCCTGTGGCTCAGACTACAGTTCAGGCACCGAGTGTTCCAGCACCGCAGAAGACACAGCTAAAGACATACGACCCAGCAGGGGAAATTCAGGCCTTAATGGATAAAGCTGCTAGTGCCCCAATGCCCGCAACACTGCGTGACAAGATAGATAAGATGTTGCTCAGGCTTTCGAGAATGGTGCAGACTGGAGGCTTTTCTAAAGAATATGAGCCGATCGAGCAGTATGTTAATTGGGCGGTCCAAATTCCTTGGGGAAAGTATTCTCAAGATATTTTATCACTTGAGAATGCTCAAACAGAGTTGGATAAACATCACTACGGTTTGCAGCATGTAAAAGATCTGATATTAGAATACCTTGCTGTAATGCAATTGCAGGGGGAGAACTCCTCGACATCAGTGATAGGAGAGAAGGGTGTAAAAGAGGCTGCTGCAGGTGAGATGAAGCGTTTGCAGGGTAGTTCATCGCACGCACCAGTACTGTGTTTTGTAGGAATTCAGGGGGTAGGTAAGACTTCTATTGCTAAGTCGATTGGTAATGCTTTAGGTCGAGAATTTATTCGCGTAGCTTTGGGGGCGATGGGAACTGTTTCGCAGATTAGAGGGGTTCCAATTACTGAGCCAGGTGCTGAGCCAGGTCAGATTATTAAAGGGCTGGTAAGAGCCAAGACTATGAACCCAGTAATTCTTCTTGACGAGATTGATAAAACTTCGAGTGAGTCTGGATTGAGAGCTGATTTGATGGCTGCATTACTTGAGATCTTAGACCCGGAACAAAATTCAACATTTTCTGATCATTATCTAGACCACCCTATCGATCTATCTAAGGTTTTGTTTATTACTACAGCAAACAATCTCGGTGGAATTTCTGCTGCATTGCAAGATAGGTTGGAGATTATTAGATTTGGAAGTTATAACGACGAAGAAAAGGTGCATATTGCCAGGGAGTATATGTTGCCAAAGGTTCGAGAGGCTACAGGTATAGGTAAAGATCAACTAAGTTTTGATGATGATGTGTGGGAATCTGTGGTTCGTCCTCTAGGATTTGATGCGGGAGTGCGTCAGCTAGAAAGAACTATAAATATTTTAGCTAGGAAAGTTGCTAGACAGATAGTGGAAGGTAAAACTAGTTCAGTTCACTTAACCAAAGATAACTTTAGAGAGTACATCCCTGAGGATATTGGGGTTTATAGTTAGGCAGATCAGTTCTTTTAGGTAACAACGAACAAGGCTCCGCGTACGCGGAGCCTTGTTCTGTATGTTTGATACAGTTTCTAGTCGTTCTCTAATTCCTTTACGAATTGTTTGTACTCTTTATCTTTCTCCATCATATCTTCGATAGATGTTCTGACAATTTGAGCTTTGTGCATTCTACGTTCTGTAGATGACCATTCTAGATATTTATCAATCTCTGGTGAGATGATCAAAATGAATTTTGTATCCATTTGATCTTTAGCCTGCTTAAGACCTTCTTCTACGATGCTTTTAATGTTGCCTTCGTTATATCCTTGGTAGTAAATGTTGCGAGAAGTGTTTCCAAGTAGAGGAGCGATTCTTCTGGCAGATACATTACCTTTTTCGTCATATAGAGCGATAACAAACTTGCGTTCATCAAGTGCTCTAGCGATCTCAAAACCAACTCTACGGCCTGGGTATGTAACATCAACTAATACTACGTCTGATTCTTTGATGGCTCTCTCTGATTGTTTATACTTCTTAACAAGGTATTCAACATCGTCTGGAATAGGAACGGTATCGTTCTTATAGATATCGATAATCTTGTGTCCTTTGCTAGGAAGGGATTCGACCATATCAAAGAAAGACTTTAGGCTTGCTCTGTCTTCGTTAGGGGCTGACGTAAAAATCTTCATAAATCTCTTTTAACTATATAATGTGGTATATTATACCCTTATATCCTAGTTATTGCAATTAATTCAAGGGAGTATTCTTTACGACGCGTATCGGAGTGATTATTGATCCCACCCCAGTCTGAGTATTGGAGTCTTTGAATCTAGCTTTCCAATAGTCATTTACAAAGTTTGCTAGTCCAGAAACCATCTCATATTTGTTTGAGTCGGAGAGTAGGTAGAATAACATGAATCGGGCAGAGCACGACCTTGACTCCGAGATCGACATTGAATCTCTGTCATTGTAGTCGCCGATTGCGAATCTAACTGGGTATCTCGTACTGTCAAATTCTTGCATTATCCATTCACCAGGTTTTTGGTTCATTGTCTCCAATATAATTTCATTTGCCTTATTCTTACTACGATCTAGTCTGTATACATGTGAGCTACCGAATGACATTGATAAGTCATATCCTCCGTACTTATAGATGTAGCTACGTTCCTTTTGTGAAGTTCTGTCCAAAAAGTCTTGTAAGCTAGTGAAATCCTTCCTAAATACGCTATTAAATGACTCGAATTTATCATCATAAAGCGATGTCTTTAGGAATAGTTTTCTGGATTCATCAGAGAAGAATTGTTTTGTACGTGAGTCGAATGCAAATGCCATACCTAGCTTTGCGTCATTGATTAGGTTTAGGTCTGGTTCGAAGCTGAGTGCTTCAACTAAATAGAGATCTATCACCTTACGTCCAAATTCAGTTCTTGCAAGCGTTTCGAGGGTAAGCTCTCGCCTGAATACTATACGTACCTTCTTGCCTGATTCCTTGTGGATCAAATCCTCTCCTGTGAACAAGAAGTTCTGTTCGTTAAAATCAGAGACCATCATTACGTAAAGTCCTTCAATCTCAGAAACAAAGTTCTTAGTTTCGTCTGCAAATTTGGTTGGTGTAATGTATATTCCACACTCGTTCTCTTCTGTTGCTTGATCATGAAGTACTTTTGCGACCACCTCTTTCATTTCTGTTCGCAATAGATCCGTCTCGCTCTTCTCGAAAGGTACCGCAGCATTAAACACCTTTGGAATGTTTTGAATGTGTCCCACACCTCCCCAACGTAGTTGTGCCTCATGTGAATTGAATGGAAAACTAGAAAGATCTACCCTCATAATCTTAGAAGGTCTACGCATCTTGTTTATGAGGAATTGGTATCTTAATGTGTCAGGAGAGTGGTTATTTTTGAGGATGTCTGTGAACCAGCTAAGAGACTTTGAGTTTTCTACCTCATCGAACATTATTTGTTGTTCTTCTATCCAGTTTTGTAAGTCTTGCCCACGTTTCTGAAGTTCTGTATATTCTGTAAAGGAGATATGAAAAGGGTCGGCTGTAATAAGCTTGTTATAGCTTTCACCGGCTTCATACATTAATTTCTCTTCGTTAAAGCCTTTATAAATTTGATAGCTTCGATCTAGAAATAGCGTTTCTTCCTCAGTAAATTTCATTGGATTGATAATTTATGTAATATCTCTGTTATAGACTATATACGGAATTATGAAAAGTTTAAAGCTTTTCATATTGCTTTGCAAATACCGTATGCGCCTTTGATTTTACCAAATTCCTGGAGTACACTGTTAGGACAATCACAATATTCTATGTTTGGACGTAAAAAAACCGTAATCGAACCAGAAAACAAGACGTATCTCGCTCTTGATATCGGTACGGAATTCATAAAAACTGTATTATTCAGGATAAAAGAGGGAAAAGTGAAGGTTATCGGCTATGATCGTACCCCTCAGAAGTCTAGTGCTATGCGTGGTGCTCTGATTATTAATTTGGAGCAAGTTATCGATGTTGTAGACATTAGTATTGGGCATGCAGTAGAGATGGCACAGGAGGTAACTGGCGAAGCAGAGGTTCCACTACCATCTAGTGCTGTAATGGGAATTGCAGGGGAGCTGGTCAAAGGAGTGGTCATAGAAGTTAATGTAGACAGAGAAGAGGTGGAGAAGAAGATTACCGATAAAGAAATCAACGGAATCGTATCTCAGATAAAGAAGCAGGCATTTGATAATGCAAAAGAAGAGATAGCTATCGATACAGGCATTCGAACTGATCAAATTGTAGAGATAGATACAGTTATAGACAGTGTGTTTATTGATGGGGTCAGAGTCACATCTCCGATAGGGTTTAAGGGACAAGAGCTTGTTTATAAGGTGTTTTCTACTTTCGCGCCAAAAATTCATGTAGATTCGATTAAAGAGGTGGCCGATGCTTTAAACCTTAAGGTGATGGGGATAGTAGTAGAGCCATATGCACTAGCAATGGGGGTGCAAAATGCCCGTACAGAGCGTTTTAGCGGTATCTTTATTGATATTGGCGGAGGTACAACAGATATCGCTTACGTAGATAAAGGTAGTATTGTGGGAACAAAGATGTTTGCATACGGAGGTAGGGTATTTACAAAAAGAATAGAAGAAGAGTTTGGTGTAGACTATTCAGCGGCTGAGAGGATGAAAGTAGACTATAGCGATCAAAAACTAACAGATTCAGAATCAAAACAGATTAAAAAAGCTATGTCTAAAGATATGCCTGTGTGGTTGGATGGCGTAGAGATCGCACTCTCAGAGTTCGAGGATGTTCCGGAATATCCGGCACAAATACTAATCTGCGGAGGTGGAAGCCTATTACCAGAAATAGAAAAAGGATTGATTGCACATCCATGGTTGCAAGTACTGCCCTTCGGGAAGTTTCCTAAAGTGAGTTTCTTATTCCCAAATCAGATTGAGAACGTGATCGATCTAACTAAAAAGGCAACCAACCCCGTGGATGTCACGCCTCTAGCACTTGCTAGAATGGCATTAGATTTAGTAGAAAATTAATAAGATCAAACAATGGCCATACATTCTGCAGATAAAATCTTTGTTGACGTTAACGACGAGATAAATTTTGTTACAGAGAAACTCCTTAGCAGTAGACAGGATCGTGTAGTAATTGCTGTCCCTCAAAATGCAATAATCATCAGTAGTTTAGTCAGTATGAAAATACTGGCAAAGCAGGTAGTAAGATCAAAGAAGGAAGTAATCATTGTAACTGAAGATCGATTTGGGATGCAGTTGGCCGAAAGAGCGGGATTGGTTTCTACCAATAAAGTAAGTGGTATTACTCCAGAAATGTGGGAGGTTGCCCATCTAAGAAAAGAAAGAGAGAAAGAAGATATCGAGAATCGTAAAAAACAGCTTCTGACAGATAGAGGTATTTTACCTGCTGAAGCTGCCCAAGCTGCAGCGACTGCTGCAATTGCAGATAAAGCCAAGTCTTTACCAGTCGAAGAAGAAGTTGAAGGAGAAAACGAAGATGTCGACGAAGAAATTACAGAGCAAGAACAACAAGAAGAGTTGGAGGCTGAAGAAGAAGTAGTGGAATTAGAGCCAAGTTCTGAAGAAGGAGAGCCAGAAGAAGAAGTGAGGGGAGCAATTCAGCGAAAAAGAAGAGAAGGTAAAATGCTTACTGTAGGAGGTTTTCAGATTTTTGCTGGTGGGGATATAGATGCTCCGCCTACCCAAAAGGAGGAGGATAGTGATAATATGCCCACTACCCAAGACGAGTATGACGACGATATGAACGAAGATGACACTGAATCACAAACAGGCAAGCCCAGAGGTGGATTTACAGGAAGAGATTGGACGAGTGCTACAAAAACTCCAAACAAACAAACCTCAAATGGACTGGGATCAGTTCCAAGTTTTTCAGAAATAAATCTAATTGGTGAGGGTTCAGTTATCTCTAGGATTCTTAAGAATAAGCTAATAGTTGGAGGTTTCTTTGCTGTGCTATTAACGCTTTTTGCAGGAATGTATGTATTGGCGTTTGTGATTAATAGTGTAGAAATTAGATTAGAGCTAAAGACTGCAGATGTGCCAATAGAGCAGCAGATAACTGCAGACCCGGCAATTTTAGATTCTGATCTGCAAAACTTGGTAATTCCTGCAAGGATAATCGAGGAAGAGGGGAATGAATCTAGAACAGGAACTGCAACTGGTCAAGCACAAAGAGGTAACAAAGCTGGTGGAGTAATCGAAATTTGGAATAAGACAACAAGTAGTATCACCCTTCCTAAGGGAACAAAGGTAACGAGCACCCAAACAGGCTTGGTTTATGTTCTGACCGAACAGGGTGTATTGCCAGCAGGAACAGAGCAGGGAGCAGTCGTGGCGCCGGGTACGGTTGAGGTAAGAATCGAGGGCTCTACATTCGGGGAGAAGTATAATATTCCTTCTTCGGATGATGATAACGTAGACTTCAAGGTTGAAGGCTTTGATACTGACTCAGTAATAGGAAAGAGGTTTGGTACTATCTCAGGTGGTACTGTCGAAGATTTTACTGCTGTCACAGAAGCAAATTTGGAGAAAGAAACAGAAGAGCTCGAGACACGACTCAAAAGCCAGCTAGTATCTGACCTGAGAACTCAGGTTGGTAGCGACGAAGTGTTGCTGGTGGGTAGTGAAGAATATGAGGAAGTAGAGAATTACTCAACACCTGACATAGGCGAAGAGGCAGATAAATTCACTGCAAATCTTGTCCTGAGCGTAAAGGCATATGTAGTAAAAAAAGATGATTTAGATGCAGCAATTGCCGAATTGATCTCTCAAAATCAGGAGTCAGAAATCGACTTCGAGGTAGACAGTCTGAGTGGATCAGCTGTAGCGAATGTTGTAGTTGCCGACGATAAGGTAACTTTTACAGTATCTTCTCAGGGTAGTCTTAAGAGTAAGGTTGATGAACAAAAGATAAAGGATGATATTGCAGGTATGACTCTCGAGGCTGCAGCAGACTATTTCGATTTTGATGTTCCTGAAGTTGAATCGGCTAGAATTCTATACTCACCAGACTTGGTGCCTGAATTCTTAAAGAGAATTCCTCAAGATCAAACTAAGATTAGGCTTGTATATTAATCTTCTCTTGACAGTTTTTAACACTGCTTGGTACTATTTTTAGCACTAAGCACTATTAACTGCTAGACTCCTTTTGTAATTACTTTCTACTTCTTAACATAAGTGTTTATGGCTAAAGCAAATTTGCCAATTACACCTATTGGAGGGAACATTTTAGTTAAACCAATTCAAGAAGATAACAGTACAACTGCTTCTGGACTAATTGTTTCTACCTCTTCTAAAGGTGAAAAACCGCAGGTTGGCGAGATTATTGCACTGGGAACAGGCAAGCTCGACAAGGACGGTAAAAAGATGGAATGGAATGTTAAAGTCGGCCAGAAAGTGGCTTTTAAAAAGTACTCTCCAGACGAGTTTGAGTTTGATGACGTAAGTTATCTAATGATGCGCGAGGACGATATCCTCGGAATTTTGAATTAATTGTTAATCATTCACAAGAATGGCAAAAGTAGTTTTATACGATGATCAAGCGAGAGCAAAGCTCAAAGATGGTGTCGATAAACTAGCAAATGCTGTACGTGTGACATTAGGGCCCAAAGGTCGCAATGTTGCTTTACAGGCTAGTTTTGGTAAACCAACAGTTACTAAAGATGGTGTTTCCATCGCTAAAGAGATTGAACTTGAAGACAATATCGAAAATGTAGGTGCTCAACTAATCAAGCAGGCTGCAACTCAGACTGTAGACAAGGTTGGAGACGGTACTACAACTGCAATCGTGCTTGCTCAGGCACTTATTCATGCAGGGCTTAAGAACGTGACTGCAGGGGCAAATCCAATGGAGATCCGCACAGGAATCGAAAAAGGAACAGTTGCTGTTATCGAGGCACTTCAGAAAGCAAAGAAAAACGTTGGTAAAGACGATCTAGAAAAAGTAGCAACAATCTCCGCAAACGGTGACGAAGAGATCGGAAAGATCTTGGCAAGCATCATGAATAAAGTTGGCGAAGAAGGTGTTGTAACAGTCGAAGAAGGTAATACCTTCGGATTGGTAGAGAAGTACGTAGAGGGAATGCAGTTCGACAAAGGTTATGTATCTCCTTACTTTGCAGCGAAATCAGAAGATCTAAAGAGCACTATCGAAGATGTATACATCTTGATTACAGACAAGAAGATCTCTGCTGTTAAAGACCTAATCCCTGTTCTAGAGAAGCTAAACGCTTCTGGTAAGCGCAATATCGCAATTATCGCAGAAGACATCGATGGCGAAGCGCTTTCTACCCTAATTCTTAACTACCTAAAGGGAGTTCTGAATGTAGTGGCAGTCAAGGCTCCAGCATTTGGTGATCGCCGTAAGGCAATGTTGCAAGATATTGCGACACTAACTGGCGGTCAGGTAATCACTGACGATCTAGGTAAATCACTAGAAGACGTAGAGATTTCAGAACTTGGGCGTGCAGAAAAGATTATTGTTACTAAAGACGATACAACAATCGTTGGCGGCGAAGGTAACGACTCTGATATCAAAGCAAGAATCGAATCAATCAAGCGTGAGATTACCTCAACTTCTTCTGACTACGACAAAGAGAAGCTACAAGAAAGATTGGCTAAGCTAACTGGTGGAGTTGCAGTTCTAGAAGTTGGTGCAGCTACCGAGGTTGAGCTAAAGGAGCGTAAAGACAGAATCGAAGATGCTCTAGCTGCTACTCGTGCAGCTATCGAAGAGGGAATCGTTGCTGGTGGAGGAGTTGCATTGATTAATGCAGCAAGTGCACTAGATGCAGTAGAAAAGGTCGCAGTTCGCGACGAAGTTATCGGTGTAAGAATCTTGCGTGATGCTCTAGAAGAGCCATACCGCAGAATTATGCTTAACGCAGGTAAAGACCCTGCAGAGTTCAGACGTGATATCTCTAAGGGCAAAGGATACGATGCTCGCGAAGGTAAGATCGTAGACATGATCGCTGCCGGAATCCTTGACCCAGTTAAGGTAACCAGATTGGCACTCGAAAACGCTTCATCTTCTGCAACAATGCTGCTTACAACAGAGGCAGTAGTTGTTGATGTTCCTAAAAAGGATGATGAAGGTGCAGGAATGCCTGATATGGGTGGTGGAATGGGAGGAATGATGTAGTCCGAAAGCCCCGCGAAAAGCGGGGCTTTTTGTAATAAAACCAAATATTTGAGTATTCTATTTTTTAATGAATGCTGATGACAGAGGGTTCAAAAAAATAAAGCTCCCCATGAGGAGAGCAATATATCCATACATTTAATTATTGTGCAAATATATTATATTTGCAAGAAGATTTACGCGAACCAGACTTAAAGAAATTATATGAAACAAAATCAAAAATGTGTTTATTGCAACACAAGAATTGGACTAACAATTGATCACGCAGTTCCTAAAGGGCTATATAAGGAGTTTCGAAAGGGGAAACAGTTGGATAATAATTTTTATCTCACGATCCCTGCTTGTGAAGAGTGCAATAACCAGCAATCGCAGCTTGATGAAGTATTCAGAAATGTGATGGTTATGACAAATAGTCATAACCATGAAAATGCGGCAAATGAGGCAATTGTAGTTCAAAGAAGTATTCAAAATAATCCTAGATTCCAGAAGTGGTTACTTGAAGAGAATATCCAATATGTAAAGACGGAGTCTGGTGAGACTATGGCGCAGTTTTATGTTGAAGAGGATCTAATTGAGTATA
>CAYGMI010000046.1:0-393 GCA_964351125.1 uncultured Candidatus Saccharibacteria bacterium
TCTCACAAACACTATATGAAGATTACACAAAAACACAAAATATATGCTCTTTATTTGTTTGCTTTTATTGGGTTGTTAGTATCAGCTTACCTTTGGTATGAGTACTCTCAACCAAAAGAAATAACTTGCGGACTTCAAGGCTGCCAATCTGTAAGAGAGAGTTCTTACTCTAAATTTCTAGGCATAGATGTACCTATTTGGGGAACAGTCTACTACTTGGGGATTGTATTATTTACGATGAGTTTACTATTCGAGCGTAAAGTGCGCGAAATAGAAAAGCTTATATTCTTGGCATCAATTACTGGTGGACTAATTTTTTCAATATACCTTACTTATGCTGAGCTATTTGTAATCCATGCAATTTGCCAGTGGTGTGTTGTTTCTGCGGTAATG
>CAYGMI010000046.1:427-9545 GCA_964351125.1 uncultured Candidatus Saccharibacteria bacterium
CTGGATCTATAATCCTATCAAAGTGATAAAGAATTTTACGAGTAGAAAGAATTAGGGTACCGCGTTTATATTACGGCACCCTTTTTAGTGCGAAGTTAGGAGAAGAAAGGAAGTTGTTGCTGAATATCTTCTGGTAGTTCTTCGAACAACACTAGCTTCTCATATCCATCATGTACGATCGTAGCAAATTTCTTGGGCTTGTGATCGTACTCGCCTTCAACGGGTAATTGAAACTCATCTATCCGGTACGATTCACCTTCGAGGACAAATTGTCTCTCTGGTCTTCTCATAACTGCTACCGATCGATCAGATGTTTTCCGAAAGGTTCTCTGCTTACCTTCCTGTATTTCAACCTCAATAATTGCCATCTGGATTACTCCTTTTAAACTTCGTTCCATAGATTATATCATGGAGCAATACCAGAAGCGGCACCTCTCGGTGCCGCTTTGGGGTAGAAACTATGGCAAATTTCTAGTCTAGAAATAACCTACGCTTACAGCTCGAGCATTCCAGTTGCCGAGTGTACCTGCGTCTAGGTTAATTGCCTGTTGGTATACATTTTCTAAGTCAGAAGTTGAGACATTGATTGTCTGTCCAACTAGTACAGGGTGTGAACCCTCGATATTCTTCATAGTTACTTCGAAGAATAGTCTTTGACCTCTGTTTAGTTCTTGAGAAGTCTCATCTAGGTATTGATTCATTGCTCTACGCATTATTAGAGAAACACTGTCTCCAGGTGCTGCAGAGAAACTGTAGCTAGATGCAAGATCTGAACTGTCACCGTTCACACTTCCGTCGTCGGAGTTCGAGTCAGAATCAGTGTTTGAGTCTGTGTTGGAATCAGTCTCTCCATTATCTCCGTTGTCAGAAGAATCTGAACCACCATCTGTATCAGTGTTATCTGAATCCGTATTCTGGTCTGAGTCTTGATCTGATCCCTGGTCGGTTTGACCATCGTCAGTTCCAGATGTTGATTCTGAATTTTCAGTATTGGTATCAGAGTCGCTAGAACTATCAGATCCTGAGTCGGTCTGAGTTTGTTCAGTATCGTTACCAGTATTGTCACTGTTTGCGGTCGCAGCAACGAATAAAATAAATAGCAATCCTAGTAATAGGAGCGCTACGATAGCAGCAACAATCAAGCCATTTCTTTGGTTGTCTGAAGCTGGAGCTTGCTTGGTAGCAGGCTTAGAAGATTCAGCAGGTTTCGACTGCTTATCTTGATTCTTAGGCTGTTTGGCTGTCTTATTGTCAGAAGACTTTTGTTCTGACTGGTTTGGCTTGCCTTGGTTGCCCTTTTTATTTTTGCTATTTGCCATATTCTCTGAGGTTTCCACCTCTAAAATATAAAACATAGCCACAAAAAAGTAGCTACTAATTAAATACTTGGGGCAGTGAATTATTGGGGCAGTGAGAAGAGCAGTTTTTGCAGCTCTTCCCTAGTATACACGGTTATATTCATGAGTCAAACCATGTAGTATCATTAGTTAGGTAGTTAAATTATTAAAAGTACAAGATGAACAAATCTTCAATATCAGGATTAATGTGGGGTATGTTATTGATATTAGCCGTTGGTGCTTGGTTAGTTTCGAATATTTTTCAAAGAAATATCGACTTTGGAATAATCTTGCCAGTATTCTTATTGGTGCCTGGGTTGATGTTGTGGGGAAGTTATCTTCTCGGAGGCGAAGACAAAATAGATGCTTTAATTCCTGCAAATATCCTGTTGTTTCTATCTATAACTTTTTTCTTTAACACTTTTACCTCGTCTGTACTTGGATATGAAAGAGCTTGGATTTTGACTGTAGCGATGTACTCTACAGGTCCTGTGGCAATAGCATTCTGGATCACCTGGGTGGCAAGTGGAAGAAAGCCTGGCTACCTTATTCCGGCAGTGATTCTGACAATTATAAGTGGCTGTATCGCACTCTTTACAGTACCAATAGCACTATTCGATAGTAGGCTATTTGCTGACTTAAGCAATCTTGGTATTCCAGTGATGCTGATTCTAATAGGACTACTCATAATATTTGGACCAATCTGGTCGAGGATGTTTGAACCAAAGACGCAAAATGCTCAAACGCAAGAAGAACCAAGTTCAGAGGTAATGGAAGAAGTAGAAGAGGCAGAGGTCGTAGAAGACGAGGAAATTAAAGATACCGAAGAAAAACAACCCGAGACTGAAGCTGAAGTAGATAAAGATAGTTTGAATAAAGCTGAGATGATATAATCCTCTTGCTCAAGCCGGAGTGGCGGAATGGTATACGCAGCGGACTTAAAATCCGTGGTCCTTAACAGACTTGAGGGTTCAAGTCCCTCCTCCGGTATTTGCTTTCTGTATCTAGGCTAAATCTTTTTAATTATGTCTTTTACTAGCTCTGCAATAAAGGCATCTCTTCTGAGTTCGCTAGCATCAACCACGCATAGTACTCTCGGTTTTATTCCTTTGACTAGGTCCATTACTCTTTCGTGTATTTGCAGCTGAAAATTAGTATCTGTAGACCTAACTCCATCATCTGTAATTGGTTGGTCAGGCTTTACAATTATTAGCATTTCATAAGTAGCTGATTCTGATTTGATTGCTTCTGCTAGCCATGGATAAGGATCTGGTTTGTCGCTTCTTTCGACGGCAGCTAAGTAATATGCGTAGTTATCTAGAATTGCTCGGTCACATAACAGCACATCATACTTTTCTCTCTGCATTACTGATTCCATCTTCATCTGTGTCAGGATGATGTTACGTTGGTCTTCTGGAGTACTCGAAGTATTAATCCTGCTAACAAACTCTGGTCTGCGTGCAATTTCGTAGATTATAGAGGTATTAACCCCGCCTTTTTGTAGTTCGGCGGCAAGTTGATAGGTGGCTGTAGTTTTACCAGTGCCATGTGTTCCGGCAAATGCGATCTTGAATGTACTCATGACTGGATATTATCACTTTTTAGTTATGACTCATAGAATACCCCAAGCCTTCTAAACGCTTGTTGTATATCATATCTGAGCATGTCGTCGTCTGAGTGATTATGAATAACTGTCATCTGGCCTATGATCCTACTCGAACTAATCTGAGGCTGAAGGCATTGAGCAATCATTCTGATTGTACTGATATTACGTTGTTCGTCTACGAGACTAGTAACCATTTTGGTGATATGTCTAGAAAGTTTTTTTGCGGATTTTGGCAGAATAGGCAGATCTTTGAATACTGTTAAGAAGGATAACTGTACAGATATTTCACTGGCTGCTATCAGTTTAATTAGCTCTCGGTCCCATAAGCTTTCATCAATACAAAATACAACTATAGCCTTCTTAAACTGATCATTACTTTCTCTTAAGATTTGCTTTGCTTTTTCTAATTGTTCAGGATGTTCTAAAAGATAGGCTCCACCCTGCCTGGTAAGCTCTCGAAAAGTGGCAATATCAAAATCAATTATCCTTATGTATAGATCACTAAGCGCAGGGTTGTAACTAAGAAGATCGTTTGAGTACATATCTCTAAGATCTGCAGATACTAGATTCTGATTTGTATTCTTTAACTCAATAGGTAGTGCTTCTACTGTTATATTGCCAGGATTAAGGTGTTGGTGTTCTACGCCATGTTCGATTAGCTTGGATATCTCTCTAGTAGATAAGAAAATAATTTGGGTGAAAAGAGTGTAGTTGAAAAGTTTTTGATCGCCAAATTCTATCGCTTGACTAACTAGTTTAGGCATTAGATCTATCATTCTGGCAGTAAACTTAGTGCTACGCCCCTCTAACAAGTCATTCATCAGGCTCTCGATTGTTTTGTATATTACTTCTAAAAGTCCTTCTCTTGGGTTTTCTTCTTCGGACAATGTATACAAATAGTCGAATACTATGTTTAACGCTTCTAGCTGGATCTCCCCCCAAGTAGAAATGATATTGTTAGTGGCATCTGGAAGTATTGGCTCTATGTCTAGTTCTTCCTGCACTCTAAACAGGTCCTTGCCTGCGTATCTACCGTATATTTGCTCTAGATCTCTTTTGGTCTTTGGCTCTCCAGATTCAGAAATGATGATAGGTTCGACATTGGGGAATTCAACATCAGCATTGGCAAACATCAAATCCTCATCGAGTTCTAGATCAAAGTCTGAAAGTGCTTCTGCAATACTTCTGCCTTGTGCCAGATTCAGCCATATTAGGTTGGATAGTGGATTTTGCTCACGCCTGATTATTCCTGCGTATTCGCCAGTAAAGATGTGTAAGCGTGAACCTGATTTTACAAGTTCTTTGATGGTATTCCTTGAGCTCTGAATTTCTGCGAAGGTGATTTTACTTACCTTATCAGAGTCACTTTTTATTTGCAGTTCAGGACTTTCTAGGGTTTTCATGCTTGTGATTTTACTACAGATGTTAAAATCGCCATAGGAGTAACGCTTTTGTACTAAAAAGTAAGCTTAATCAAAAGGCAACTTTACAAAGGAGACGAAGTTGAAGAAACTTTGGCAGATGATATTTGAACTCTGGCAGGTGATATACCTGTTGCGGAGTGAAAGAGAAGAAGAGAAGGCTCAGGTGGGAGAATTACTCACACCTTTAGAGCATCATGTTCGTGTGATTAGTAAGAGCCGAGGATCAAAACTACATGCTCTCGGTACACGTCTTGGTGTGCAAGCACCAATACTACCTGAGGTGATGCCAATAAAAGGTAACCATAAGAAGGTAATGGTTAGGGGGGGATTTTTACCTGATCCATTACGATGGCGTGAAGCGTTTAAGATGAATTCCAATGCTTATCGTATTCCCTATGATATGGAGAGAGTCGTTCAAGTGATGACAGAAACTATATGTCTGAATGGGTTAGACACGATGGGCAGCCCAATTGCCGCTGGCGAGTGGGATATAGTTCAGAAGGCGCGCCATGCCGTAATAGACTTTATGGGTTACTCGTCACAAACGCATGGAGTTGAGTTTATGGTTGCTGGTTAACAGTTTTTTGACTTTATTGTGGAAACTCTTACTATGCTTGGCAATGATAGCGGGGCATATAAGCCATTTGTGTTTCATGAAAGCAAGTTACATGAGTCTACGGCGAATATCTTGGGGCTGATGGCTCCATACGTCGAAGAAACAGTAACTTTCGATCCCCATGATCTAGATGCACTAGAGCAAACTCTATTTGAATACATGGGTGATCCAACAAATGTGCGAACTCTAAATGAGAATCGTGCGTGGATGATCTTCAATCTTGCAGGCAGTACAGGGGGCAAGCTACCTGACGTACCTGCCATATGCGAGATTGCTCACAAGTATGGTGTGTTTGTAGTGGTTGATGGAGCACATGCAGTGTTCAATTTTGGCTACAAAAACCGTGGGTTCCATTGGAGCGAGGGGCAACACTTGCCTGATATCATTGCTACAACTGGTAGTAAGTCTGCCAATTCGGTAGCATTTATGGTCGCGCCGAAGGAATTTGTTCAAGTCGCAAAGTTTGCGTCTAGACGTGTATTCCATGCAGGAGTACCTGCACATATGCTTGCCGTGCTAATCGAAGTGATTCGACAGTACACAGAAATGCCTGAGCAAACTGTACATATGGCTAATATGCGTGCACTACTAGTAGATTTACTGGTAGAAGGCGGCGTAAACATGACGTATGAGCACAATGAGTCATGTGTGTTCTCTGTACAGTTTGCGGGAGTTAGCGGGCAGATTATGCAGAATAAGAAGGCGGTTGAGTTTCATAACTTGTTGATAGAAGAGGGAGTTTTTGCAAATGCATTCTTTTCGCCAGCAGTTAAAACACCCTGCGAGAGATTCTCCGTCACCAGCGTTATGGAAGAAAACGATATTCGCAAGATTGCGGAAATCATCATCTATTGTTGGAATCAATGTAAGTAGTAATGTGATTAAGTATACCCCCTCTAGAAGATAGTGGGGGTATTTCGTTTCTGCCTAAAATTCTCTAACTATTTGCCAGGCCTGAGGCAGTAGACCTACTAGATCTGAAGCAGAGTATTTTGTGCCTTGCTGATCATAAGCAATGTCGGCAGAAATCCCAGCTAAGAATGCTGCAGAAGTCATACTTAGCCACATATTATTTTTACTAGTAATTGCTGCAGTTAGCCCTGCTAACATGTCCCCACTGCCACCTTTGGCCATGCCCTGATTGCCTGTTCGGTTAATTCGTAGATCGACAGTATCTGTTAAAGGATTATACCCAACTAGGATGCTGTTACTTCCTTTTAGATTAATGTAGCAATTATTCTCCTTGCAGAATCTTCTTAGTTGCCCTTGCAGTGCACTACCAACTTTGTCTATCTTCATTAGCTTTGCTAGTTCACCCCTATGAGGAGTGAAGAGTATATTTCCTGAACGTTGAACTAATTCCATCTTAACCATACTAATTGCAGTTGCATCTAGTATAAACATTTTGTTCGGGTAGTTTTCTACAACGTAGTTTAGGGTTGAGCGATTTGGAATATTATCTTCCCAACCTGGGCCAACCATTACAGAATCTACTTTATCTAGTGTGTCGGACAGGGTGGAATCTGTCACTTCAATAAACTCAGCAAGTTCGGATTCCATCTCTTTTATGAGGTGTCTGTTCTCGGGAATGGTGTAAATATAGACAAGTCCAGCGTATTTTCCGGCTGCGGTTGCTGATAGCAAAAGTGCTCCATGATACTCTTCTGAGCCAGCCATAATCAACACTTTTCCATTTTGGGATTTATAAGAGGATTTTTTTGGTTCGAACAATGCTTGTACTTCGCCTGGACCTGTATAGAGTTCCGCAGCGTCCGGCATACCAACATCGACAGATATTGCATCCTGAGTTTTGGGATACATCAAAGAGACAGATAGATCCCAACTATAGCCGGGAACTGGAACATCGATTGCAATGATACGTTTTCTGGAGTTTCTAGACCTCGAGACAATACCCTTGAATCGCTTCTTTAATTTGCCTGAGATACCAGTCCCCACCAAGCATTCAACTATTAAATCATGATTATCGATATCTTTTGAGTAGCAGTCTTGAATAACTTTTATGTTTTGATCTGGGTATTTAATGACAAAGCTTGAAAGTAGATCCCAATGTTTCGAAGCTGCACTTGTTTTTATTCTATTTGACCTACCGGCTAAGTAGACTGTTATTTGTCCCTTATAACCCATGAGAGCCAACTGTCTGGCTGCAGAAAGACCATCGCCTCCGTTATTTCCTAGTCCACAAATAAATGCAATAGAATTAGATTTGCCGTACTTTTTTATAAGTTCTTTTGCAATACCTGAACCTGCTGCCTCCATTAGCTCAGAGATATCAACTCCCAAGAATCTAGCATTGGTATCAGCGATTTTTGTTCTAGTGGTATATAGATCTATACTACTTTGACTCACTTAGTTCACGTTGATAAGTAAGAATATCAGGCTGCCACAACACAAGCAGATCGGGAGTAAAACAGCAAAGACGATAATAAATCCTAGTGTCTTTGTTTGGGCATCAGTAAGTTCCATAGTCTATTTTGTCAGTTTGATATGGTTTAGTCCAGCCTTAAGATTCTTCGAAAGATACCAGTACATTGGTCAGTATCTCGAGTAACGTTTCTTTCTGTGTATTGAGTCTATTGAATACTTGGCAGTGCACTAGCTCCTTTAAGGTGTCAATGACGTGTGTAGAGATTTGATAGTTTGGGTTTTTAGATGATCTAATGTAATGTTGTCTGATAATTCTTCGTAATTTGGCAATTATCCAAACAATAGCAGCTCTAGATTTCTTTGAGTCTTCCGTAGCAAGTGCTGCAAGTGCGTTTGCATAGACTACTATGTATGCCTCGGATATTTCGAGGTTGGTTAATGACGAGGTTTCTTCACCGTTAAGGAATTTAATTTGATCTGGGGTTAGAGCAGTAAGGTCCGACTGCCCAATAGATAGTACGAAAGAACGTCTAATGTCTTTGGCTTTAGGGTTTCCATTGTTAGGAAATTTATCTGGGAGCATATATCTAGATAGAAAAATTAGGTGTAGGCGGGATTCGAACCCGCGAATAAGGGTTTTGCAGACCCTCGCCTTACCACTTGGCCACTACACCGGCATGCAATTGTAGTCTAATGCGTATATATCGAGCAAGGGGAATTAATTTAGCTTCTTCCTAGTATCAAATTTATCTGACTCTATAAGTACTGGTAAGTATACTTTGTCTAAGTATTCAGTCATCATCCTGGTAGTAGAGTAGTTATACAGTACTGCACACATCGAAGCCTTCATCATTTTTAACCACTGTTCACTAAATCCATTTTGACCAAATTCATAGAAAGTTGGCATAATTTTATCTAGTAGAATAGAGTACATAGAGTGCGCAGATTCATTCTCGTCGATTACCCAACCTTTATCTGACCAGTCCAATTCGTCGGTCCAACCGTCAAGTGTAGTGAACTGTAAGACTCCATTGGCTGCTGCTTTCATTCCGCTAGTACCTGAAGCTTCTTCGTATCTGAATGGAGTATTTAGCCAGATGTCAGCTCCAGAAACCATCCTTCTAGCTAATTGCCAGTTGTATCCGGGAACTATAACTACTTTGCCCTTAAATCTAGGTTCTTGGAACCTGCTACACATCTGTTGCAACATCTCCTTTCCGAGAGTGTCATGCGGGTGTGCTTTTCCGGCAAGTAGTATCTGTACTGGTCTTTCAGATTGGTTAACTGCTTCTTCTAGCTTAGCTAGGTCATGAGTAATCAGATCTGGACGTTTGTAAGAAGCAAGTCTCCTAGCCCATGCAATTGTAAGGGCTTCTGGATTAAGCTTAAGGCTGAGCTCGTCATTAATAGACTCTATCAATCGACGCTTTCTAATTAAATGGGCTTCCCATAGTTCGGCATCAGGAATATTCTTTACCTTTGTAAAATCAGTAGTATATTCCGGAAAGTGCCATGTTTCTCCCACGTACTTGTCTAGTAGCTCATGAATTTCTGGGGCAACCCAGGTAGGCATATGCACTCCGTTAGTAATAGGTACTAGGCTGTAGTCGGGCCATAATTTCTTTGCAGCTTTACCGTGAAGTTTACTTACAGCATTGGATATTTTCGCGTTTCTAAGTCCGAGTAAAGTCATCGAGAACCTACCTTGTGCATATAACTGGTCTTTACCCAGTTCGAACACACTGTCCAT
>CAYGMI010000046.1:9555-10665 GCA_964351125.1 uncultured Candidatus Saccharibacteria bacterium
ACTTGTTTTAAGGTTGTCCAGATAGGTACCGAAGTATTGCTGCATCAAACCATACTGGAAGATGTCATTACCTGCCTGCTTTAACGTGTGGTTCGTAAATACGAGGTGGTCGTCGACTAATTTGATAGCATCTTCAAAAGTCATTCCATCTTCTTCTACATATCTTCTGGCGAGTTCTATTACTAAGAAACCTGAGTGACCTTCGTTCATATGATAGAGGCTAGGCTCATATCCCATTGCTCTGATCATTCGAGGACCACCAATTCCCAAGAGTATTTCTTGTCTGATACGCGTGTCTTCCATTCCACCATACAAGTGAGCAGAGATCATTCTATCTTCTTCTCGTTCATTTCTCTCAATATTCGTGTCGAGCAGGATTAGATCATTTCTTCCTATATGTAGTCTCCAAGCCCTTACCCACACTTCATGGTCGACTATTTCTATCGAGATTTCGATTTGATTGCCATTCTCGTCTACAACAAGATCGACTGGATAGTCTTCTGGATTCTGAGGAAGATATGTTTCTCTTTGGTATCCAGTATCGTCGATGTCTTGATGGAAGTATCCCTGATGGTAGAAGATTCCAGTAGCAATGATAGGCACACCCATATCACTAGCTTCTTTTAAGAAGTCACCTGAAAGCACGCCTAAGCCTCCAGAGTATATTTGTAACCAATCAATTAAACCGTACTCCATACTGAAGTAAGCAATTGGATTCTCTTTCAAGACTTTGAAGTCACTAGCTAGATCGTTGCTTGCTTTTTTATCGAACCAAGTTTGGTCTTCTGCGATGTAGTTCTTCATCAGTCTCAAGCTCTGACCTATCTGCCAATCATTATCTTCCAGTAGCTCTTCAAACCATTTACGCCCAAAGCTAGATTTATATTCACCTGGTGGTGGATTTTTACGCCAAGTATCTCCGTAAAGATCGCTGAAAGGGAAGATATGGTGATGGTTCCAGCTAAACCATAAATTGTGAATTAGCTCATCAAAGCGTCTTTCGACGTCGGATGCATCTTGATAAGTAGCATATTCACTCATGACCTCATGAATCTCTACTACGGCTCTATTTAATTGCTTCTCTGAGTTTGCTTCGACATTTACTCTAAT
>CAYGMI010000047.1:0-10394 GCA_964351125.1 uncultured Candidatus Saccharibacteria bacterium
TGGATGAAGATTCATTTTCGAATGCCGATTTAATTGGTTCTAATGATATATTCGCACACTTTTGGCGCGACACCGTGAGTTCAATGCCTAGTAAATCAAACATAAATTCGATATCTAGTTGCAAGATTTCTTCTAGACTTTTACCAATAAGTTCCTCGCTCAACTTGGATGCACTTGCTATGGATATTGCGCATCCTTCGGCGGTATATCCAACACTAGATACTTTTCCATCTTCGAGTTTAAGGAAGTACTCAACTTCGTCGCCGCAAGATAAATTTTCAAGCTTCGCAGAATAATCGAAATCTTCTAGCCGTTTAGAGTTTCTCGGATTATGGTAGTGGTCCAGGATATCCTGTTGGTAGATATTCATTCTGATTCTTCTGGTTGGTCTATCTCTGGTGTATCTGTAATATTATTCTCAAGGTAAGTTCTTGTATATGACTTTACCTTTTCGGCCTGTTCAGTCGTAATTTTATACTTTGTGGTTAGAGCTGTTGTTGGTGTTGTAATATCTTTGAGTAGCTCGGTCACACAACCTTCAAGCTCAGTAAAATCGAGTTCTGGCATCTGAGTTAATATATAGTCCACAATTAATACCTTCAATATCTGATTTCCATAGTACTTAATAAAGTAATAGAGTCCTGCAAGAGATGCAGTCCATACGATGAAAGTAGTGATATGAGGAGGAGCAGAGATGGCACCGATTACAATTGCAGCAAAAACTAAACCACCGGCAATAATATAATTGAATAGGTTGTATCTTGAGTTTCTTTCGAAGTGTGTTACCGTACTTCTCTGAGGATCTTCAGGAATTAGTTCGTCAGAAAAAACAAAACCAAAACTTAGTACGATGAACATAAGTAGGTATGGCACTTGCATGAAAGGCCAAATCAAACTGATCAGAAACACTGGGATCCCAATTAAATAGAATGTTCGATAGGTGCTAAATCTTTCCATAATAGATGTTATCTAATATGGGTATGCTATGCAAAAAGTTAAGACAATAGTTGGATACCTATTTTAAGGTTATCTATCAGTTTAGATACATCTTCGAATGTGTTGTATAGCCCTAAGCTAACTCTGCATGTTGCTTGTACATCTAGAGCTTGTCTATGCAGTATTTGAGCGCAGTGATTACCAGCCCTAACTGCAATTTCATTATCTCCCAGTATTTGCGCAATATCATGAGCATGGATGCCTGCTACATCAAACGAGAATACACCTGCATGATTTTCCGTATCTTTCGGATGGAATATTCTTACTCGATCAATCTCGCTTAACTGCTTAAGGATGAGTTCGCTCAGTGCTTTTTCGTGTTGATGGATTTCTTTTATTCCAACATTTTGAATGTAATCGACAGAGGCTGCTAAACCAATTACTCCTGCAATGTTAGGTGTGCCAGCCTCAAATTTATTTGGGACGGCCGAGAATTGTGTCTCTGATGCTGATACTTTAGTTACCATTCCACCTCCAACTGCAAAAGGGGGAAGTTTCTGTAGTAGTGAGTATTTGCCATATAGGATACCGATACCTGTTGGACCATACAGTTTATGTCCTGCTAAAACCAAAAAGTCTATACCCAGTTCCTTAACATCGATTGTAATGTGTGCTCCAGACTGGGATGCGTCCATAATAACTACAACATTAGGATTTATCTGCTTGGCTTTTTGGATCATCTCAGCTGAGTGTGCAATGGTACCCAATACATTACTAATCTGAGAAAAGATCAACACATCTGGTCTATTCATCTTTTCGGGAGAATAATCTAGTTCAAAATTTGAGTTTAGAGGGATGTACTCTATAGAAACATTTGGATTTGACTTCCAGGGTAGAATGCTTGAATGGTGCTCAAATTCGGTTGTATGAACGATAGGGTTCTCTCCGATTATTCCTGAAGCCATCAGGGACGACGATATTCCGTTAAGTGCTGCAGTGGCACCTGAAGTAAAAACCACCTCGTCAGGATCAGCATTTATCAAGTTAGCTACTTTCTCTCTCGACCTCTCATATTTTTCTGTGGCTTGCCCTGCAATCTTATAAAACCCACGATGGATATTAGAATTATAGGTTGAGTAGAATTCTACAACTGCGTCGATCATTGATTGGGGCCTTTGAGTAGTTGCTGCGTTATCTAGATAGACCAATGCCGGGTGTTCCCGGAAAATTGGAAAATCTAACTTAATATCTGATGAAAGCATAGAGCATTATACTCTAGTAGAAGAAATGTAGGGACTAATTTGTAACATGGTTACGCGGCAAATGCGTAACACTTTTTTATCAAGTACAACTATTTGTAGGACTTAAATTTTGACCTACTAGCTTAAAATATTTAGAAGTGCAATTTAGTTACTTTCAGTTTTTTACGCATCTTTTCTCGTAACTAAAGTTATTCTACACAGAAAGTATTCTCACCACAACTGCTTTTTACAAAAAATTTATTCCTTTGCTAAAAAGGCTTTTACGAGTTCTGACTCTGCTAAGCTGGGGTTTATTCCTCGAGAAGTCATATAGTAGATCTGAAGTTCGTCTAGTCTACCAACTGTAGCTCCATGACCAGCTTTCACATCATCTTCTTCGATCTCCAGACTGGGTACTGCTCGAGCTCTTGCTTTATCGCCTATTAATAGACAGTCAATTTTAAGAAAAGAATCTGTACCATAGGCACCTTTATTGATGATAAGTTTTGCCTCTACATCAAATTTAGCGGAATCGTACAAAACCGTTTTGATAGAAATGTTGGCTGTAGTATTTGGTTTGCTGTGTTCGAAATTGAGCCTAAGAGTTTGCTGATCTTCATTATGTCCCACGATCTGCAGTAGGTAATCTTCGCTTTCGTTTATCTGAATGGTCGACTCAGTCTCTTGAGGTTCTATTAGAATCATCTATTCTTTCTGTTTGCGAATTATGATTAGTGGGGTTTGTTCGTTTTCTTGTCCCGCTGGATTGCCTGCCAATAGCTTCGAGATGGTTTCGTCTTCAAATGCTACTTGGTCACCTTTGCCTAAAACATGGATAGCAATATTGCTTGCATCTACTATTGCGGCATCTATCCCGAACCTAGAATATATCTCGTTGCATACTTTACCTGGTTCGGCAGGAGCCAATAGTGCATACTCATTAAATGGAGGTACTGCCAAAGGATTGAATCCATCGATTGCTGCCACATCCTTGCCCATAATTTTGTAATACCATCCAGGTCTTTTGAAAATGAATTTCATTACGCCACCTATTGCTACTGCAACAACAGTTCGCGGCACCCCTACCTCGTTTATAGCAACCTGCACCTTCGCTGGATTTTCCCAACCGACATCATCTGGGTACTTGATCACGAATTTTGTAATTAGTTTGGCAAGTCCGGATACTTTAACCTCAGATTGATGCACAACTCTGCGTTGACTAATTCCTACAATTTTCTCTGAGATTGAGAGTAGATCTCCTTCTTCTATGTGCGGTACAGCGAATTTCTCGATAAAGGCCACCAAATCGTCCCCTATATTTACTACTTCAGTCTTGATTGGGAGCCTTAGATAAGTTTTGTCATCTACTTCCACCTCCAAGGTTCGGTCAGGATTTGGTTTATTTTGGATTCCATAGTCTTGCATACCTTGATGTTAATTCTTAACCCAAATAATGTAAAGCTCTGGTTTACATCGTATTTAATACTATATATATTGTTGTATCAATTAACTATAAAGTATGGATCAAAACACCGAAAACGCTGCCCCAACAACGATGCGTCAGATCGCTGAGGCTCAACAGGGCAGAGGTAAAATTATTTCTGTGATTTTAATTGCGTGGGTTTTTATAGCTTCAATTGCTTTGGCGGGTGGAGTAGTGGCTACGGCTCAAAAAGGACAAACTCCAGATACCGTAAGCGCTGCTTATATGGATTACTGTGGAGGCTGTATTAATGCCCTAAGAGATCTAACCAATAAAAAGTGTAACGATTATATCAACGATGAATGTAAGTCTAGTGATCCTGGCAAGTGCGGTGAAGGAGAGTTCTGTGATGGAGGGAGAAGCTGTGAGTCTGGTACTAAGCGGTGCGATAACGGTAGATGCGGTAAGTCATGTAGTGAAGATAATCCAGATATTAAATTAAATGGTGGGTCGATCTGTGGTAACGGCGGAAATAAATGTGCAAGTGGAGAGTGTAAAGATGGGAAATGCACTGCAAATAATAACAATAATCAGGTGACTGGTGGTAATAGTAGCAATAATAACAACGATAACAACAGCAATAATAACAACAACAACGACAATAATTCGAACAATACTGCGAGTTGTAAATCAAAGGGTGGAGCGTGCTTATCAAACGGGCTGTGTGGCGGAGAGGAAGGTAATAACGTAGGCAAGTTCGATTGTGGCTCAAATAAGATTTGTTGTGTATTACCTAAGACATCGGAAGCGAAGACATGCTCAGGTGAAGGTGGTCAATGTATAGATAACGGTCTTTGTACTGCGGCGAAGGGTACTAAATTAGGTTCACTAAATTGTGGAGGAGGAGGAGTGTGTTGTAAGTTTGAGGATTCAACTGCTGTGTCACCGCAGTCTGCAAGCGGTAGTGCTGTTGGAGGACAGTGTGGGTTTGGTGGCAATGAGTGTGTGGGGTTAGGAGGTACTGTGAAAAGTACTAAGTGTAATAGTGGGTTATGTTGTGTGTTGCCTAAAAAGCCGGAGAAACCTGTATACACTCCAGTGATAGTTGCACAAGTTACGGATTCTGTACTTGGACTTAGGGAAGAAATTCAGCAGAGATATAGCAAGGCCGTAACAGGATTTGACTCTAATGCGATAGTGAATGAAGAAGCAATCTCACTTATTGTAGAAGTACAGGATAACGTAAGGTTCGTAAGAGCATATGAGATACTAAATTCTGACTTCTGTGAGGATAACTCTAATGCCGAACAATGTGAGTCACTAGAGAAGGGCATAAACTTTGCAGAAGACGATATAAGGGCAGGCATTGCAGACTTTACTGCCTATGTAAATAATCAGGAACTAGAAAACCGATTAATCGACGAAAGAACCAAAGAATGTGTTGCACGTAAGATTGGTCGTTGTGGTACTGAGGTGGCATTGTCTACACCAAGATGTGTAGCGGATATTCTTAAAACATGCCAAAGACAATAGTATTTAACATTTAACTATGAGAACAAAAAATATTCTGTATTTTATATTTGCCTTAGTTATAACAGCATCTGCCGCATTGGTATGGGTGAATTACTCTCAGCTTGATGAGCTGGGGCTCACCCCTGCTCAAAGGGAAGAATTTGAGCAGATATTCATAGAAAAGAATGCTGAAGTTTATTCTGCAAAGTTTGACTTCAATATGGATTTAACTGCATTGAATAATGCTCCTATTGGTAGTCAGGTAGATGTAGATTTAAAAATGAAGGCAGATGTAGTTACCGAACTTTTGGGTGCTGAGTTGTATTTCGAATATGATGAATCTGCTTTTAAAATAGATAAGATTACAAAGTCTCAATTTTTCGATTACTATCTTTCAATTGAGCCTGAGTTAGAGCCTGGGATTGCATTTGTATCAGGTGCTCAACCAGATGAGACGTTGGTAGGCAGAGAAGAAGTAACTATAGCTCAGTTCACAATTACGAAGCTTTCAGATAAGGATGCAGAGGTTCGGTTGATAGGTAAAGATTTTGGAATCAATGATTACTATTCACAGGTAGTTGAAGGAGATTTAGATAACTCTGAGTCCTTCCCAATATTGAGTGAGATACTATAGTATGAATACCCTAAGGAATATTACAATTACCCTTTTTGCGGTTTTGGCATTTTGTCTATCGGCTGGTGTAGTTCAAGCTCAGTCACTTAGTATATCCCCATCTACAAATACCGTACCAGTTGGCGGGACTCGTACTTTTGATATAGTAGTTAATTCTCCTGGTGCTAATTCTGGAGTTGCGGTAAGAATGAATATTACTACATCTATTGCTACTTTTACTAACGCAATTCTAGATGGTGGTTTCACTCTCACTACTGGATGTGCAGATGGTTCAGCAGAGTTTGATCCAGATGAGTTATGCTTTGATGCAGCGCAAGGTTCTGCGTTCACTAACGGACAAACTATAGCTACTATCACTGTTTATGGTGTTTCGGATGGTTCTTTACCATTTACTTTTGCTAGCGGTACAGCCTTTTCTGATGGAGTGACAACAACTCCATACACTGGAACTCCTGCGACCTATACGGTATCTTCTTCAATTCTCCCAGACGCAGGCCTAGTAGACGACCTTGGGCAAAGCCCTTTATTGGTAGGTGCTCTAATGTTAATTGTGTTGGGATTAATTCTAAATAGGACTCCATTTCTGAATAACTACGCCTATCTATTGATGTCAGAATCTCAGAGAAAGGAGATCGATCAGGAAGTAAATAAAAACGTCTTAGAGAAAGAACGTAGCGAGTTTGAATCTAAGTTTGCCAAAGCGGAAACCGAGTAGAAACTATAAGGCTTTAAACTTATCTACATAAGTTCTCATCCATAGCTCGGTGGAAAGTATTCTCCAGAACATTAGTCCATCACCAGTTTTTTCACCTGCTACCCATGCCTCGAACTCTGCGGCTACTTTATCTGCCACCCAATATTTTCTCGATTTAAAGCTTTCTGACTTAAAGATATCTAAGATACGGTCTTTCTTGGCCTTCATCCATTCCCACTCCATATTTACGAAACCTATCTTGCTGCGTCTTTTTCGAATTTTGTCTGGCATTAGGCCATTCATCGCCTCACGGTAAACGTAGCGGTTCCAACCGTGTTTGATTTTCTGATCTGCAGGCAGGCTGAGTGCAAACTCTACAACCTCGTGATCTAAGAAAGGCACGCGCGATTCAATTGAGTGCGCCATACTGTTCTTATCTTCGTAGCGAAGTAGGCTAGGCACAGTTGTAGAAGTAATATCCTCGAAGAGCCTAGAGTTCAGGTTTCGTCTGTGTTTAAACTCTGTCTCGTCTTCTTCTTCATCTTTTACTGCTGCGTAGTTTGTTTGGTTGATGAGGCTCGAGACGTTTAGTTGTACAGAATTATTCTTTAGTTTTTCCTGAATTTTCTGCTTCATAAATGGAGCATATAGATCGAAGCCGCGGATTGATTCGCGCAATATTCCCCAGAAAGCATTCGCATCTTGAGCAGTCTTGATATAGCTCATGAAGTAGGGGATATATCCTGCAAACAGTTCGTCGCCTCCTTGTCCTGAAAGTAGTACTTTTACGTGTTTGCTGGCCTCCCGCATCACTACGTAATAGGCGTAAGGCGCTGTGCTGATTGTAGGTTCTTCCTGGAAGTATACCCATTCGTCTATCTCGTCCCAGAATTCTTCTAGCTTTGGCTGCACTCTAATTGATTTTGCTCCTGTGTAATTAAGCACGGCATCCATGTACTCTGATTCGTCGATTGGTTCTCCTGGGTGTACAGCAGAGAATGTCAGTAGCTTTTTATCAGTGTGCAAATCTGTACCTTCTTTAAATAGTTTGTTTGCAAGAGACACAACTCCACTTGAGTCTAGTCCTCCAGATAGGTTTACGCCTAGCGGAACGTCAGTAATCAAGTGTAGGCGCATCGACTCTAATAATGTCTCACGAAGAGCACTGGAGTAGTATTTATCTGGTCTTGGTGACTTAAATTCAGTATTAGCTTTAGGGAACCAATATCTTTCGATTCTGTAATTACCACTACTATCTATGCTCATTATATGACCTGGTAGTAGCCTGCGCACATGTTTAAAGAATGTACGCTTGCCATCATCATGTACTCTGGTCATTAAGAATTTGTATACGCTTACATCGTCTGGCGATCTATCGATATCCCATCCTGCAAAGAGCGATTTGATTTCTGAAGCCCACACAATTCTATTGTCGAATTCTGAATAGTATAGTGGCTTAATTCCCAGCCTATCTCTAATCAATAAGGTCTCATCTTTTTTTGCATCGTAAAGAGAAATAGCAAACATTCCTCTCAGCTTCTGAAAAACTTCTGTTCCCCATTCACTATAACCATGAACGATTACCTCACTATCTGACTGTGTTTTGAATTCATAGCCACGTTTGCGCAGGTCATCTCGTAGTTCTTTGTAGTTATAGATTTCACCATTAAACACTACCTGAACAGACTTATCCTGATTCATAATAGGGTAGATATTTTCGGATAGATCTATAATCGAAAGTCGGCGCATGCCGAAAGAGAAGTTATCTGTTTGGAGTTTAGCCTGGTCGTCAGGCCCTCTGTGCGTGATGCATCCCAACATAGAATTTAATTGTTTTAGAGATCTACCTCCACTGAATCCGACAATTCCGCACATAGTTATTTGAGTTTAAAACTAGTCAGTATAGCATCAGCAAAGTATTGCGACACATAAAATAGGTTCCTATCCAACACTACCTTCCATCTCCATTCTAATTAGCTCATTCATTTCGAGGGCGTATTCCATTGGTAGCTCTTTGACAATAGGTTCAATAAATCCTGAAACAAGTAGAGCAGAGGCGTCTGCCTCGCTTAGGCCTCGAGACATTAAGTAGTGAAGTTGGTTTTCACCCAGTTTGCTCACACTGGCCTCATGTTCAAGTCGAGAATCAGGTTCGTCAATTTCATTGTAAGGATAAGTGTCTGTCCTAGATTCTGTATCTAGAATTAGAGCGTCGCATATGACTTTTGCTTTGGCACCTGTAGCTCCCTTAGATATTTTTACTTTACCTCGGTAGGTAGTTCTTCCACCATTCTTACATATTGACTTGCCGTTAATCAGACTAGAAGTATTTTTACCGATGTGGATCATCTTTGCTCCTGTATCTTGATGTTGTCCTTTATCTGCTACAGCTATCGAAAGCACTTCACCTCGTGAATTATCTCCTCGCAGTATGACACTCGGATACTTCATAGTAACTTTTGATCCCAAATTACAATCAACCCATTCCACAATTGCATTTTGTTCGGCAATTGCACGCTTAGTTACAAGGTTGTAGATGTTTCCAGCCCAGTTCTGAATCGTGGTATATCTAATGCGGGCGTCCTTTAAAGCAATTAGCTCTACCACTGCTGAGTGCAATGAATTATCTGTATATGTAGGAGCTGTACAACCTTCAACGTATTGAACCTCTGATCCTTCATCAGCAATTATCAATGTTCGTTCGAATTGTCCCATCTGTTTAGCCTGAATAAAGAAATATGCCTGTAGAGGGATCTCGACTTTTACCCCTTTTGGTACGTAGATAAAGCTACCACCGCTCCACACTGCTGTATTAAGTGCCGCAAGTTTATTATCTGTGAACGGAATAACCTTACCAAAGTGTTTCTTAAATAGCTTGCGATACTCTTTTAGTCCTGAGTCCGTATCCATAAATACCACTCCCTGGTCGCTAAACGACTTCTTTAAACTGTCATAAACAACTTCGGATTCGTATTGAGTTGCAACCCCTGCCAGGAATTTCTTCTCTGCTTCTGGAATACCTAGCCTAGTGAAAGTAGTTTTGATTTCTTCTGGTACATCATCCCAAGATCTGGCTTTGTGATCTGTAGCTCGTTTAAAATACCGAATTGCATTAAAATCAATATCAATGTCTGCACCCCAGGTTGGAATGGGTCTTCTTTCAAATTCAGCATAGCCTTTTAGGCGTAGATCAGTCATCCAACCAGGCTCATTCTTTACTTGAGAAATTGCCTCTACAACTTCTTTTGAGAGTCCATTTTTAGAAAGTAGTTCTTCTATTTGCGGGTCCATTAAATTAGTTTTCCTGCCTGCATCTCGTGTTTGAAGTCCGGCTGAATGTAATCTAAAACCTTTTCGTAGTGAGTTATGATAAGCAAGGCCATGTCTGGCAGTATAGTATCTCTAAGTTTCTGGATCCCGCTAAATACTTCTTCGGTGGCTTTTGGGTCTAATCCTGAGTCAGTCTCGTCTAGAATTGCTAGTTTTGGTTCTAGCATAGCCATCTGTAATATTTCTGTTTTTTTCTTTTCACCTCCAGAGAATCCCTCATTTAGGTTTCTATCAAGTAACTCTTCTGGGTATCCAATTATTTCTGCTCGCTCCCTTAATAATTTTCGAAACTTAAATACTGGCAGATCTTTTTCTTGGCGAGAGTTGTACGCCATTCTCAAGAAATTAGATAAGTTAACTCCTGGAATCTCGAGAGGATATTGATGCGCTAGGAAGATCCCAGCGAGAGAACGCTGAAAAGGTTCAAGCTCAACTATGTCTACGACACTTTGTTTTGTTATGCCCAGCTTCTCATACAGATGATCTGGATAGATTACGTCTTCGAGCAGAATACTTCCTGACTCTATTTCGAAGTTCGGATGTCCTGTTAGCACAGAAGCTAAAGTACTTTTACCTGAACCATTGCGTCCTGAAAGTAAATGTACCTCTCCAGGGTTTATTTCA
>CAYGMI010000048.1:0-10227 GCA_964351125.1 uncultured Candidatus Saccharibacteria bacterium
CAACTCTATAGTCCTTTCAGAAATATCGAATCCTATGGCTTGATGATCCGTTTTGTTACTAAGTGCCAAAAGCACTGGATATCCAACGTAACCTAGACCAATTACAGCTACTTTATGTTGCATTGTTTTGTCTTAACTTATAAATACTAAGCCAATAATTTTTGGTACACCTGTTGATGCATTTTGGCTGTTTTATCCCAAGAGAACTGAGTAGCTCTCTTTAGACCTTTTGATATGTGATCTTTTCGAAGCTCTTCGTTTTGCAATAATTCGTTAATTGAAGACCTCATGTCTTCGATCGAATCGGGATCAAAGTATACAGCAGCATCGCCTCCAACTTCAGGTAATGAACTCGAATTGCTAGAGGCCACTGCACAGCCACAACTAAATGCTTCTAGTAATGGGATTCCAAACCCTTCATACTTGCTTGGGTATACTAACATCTTTGCTTTTGAATAAAGCTCAGCTACGCCACGATCGTCTGGACTCATCTGAACCATGTGCTCAGTAATAGTTTGAGCCTCAAACAATTCTTGTTCCTCTGCTGAGAACCTTCCTCCACCAACACAGATCACTTTCAAATCGTTATGCTTTAAGATTGGAGCAACAGCTTCAATAAAATTCCTGAAGTTTTTATATGTAAACCTTTGACTAATAAACATTATGTAGTCTCCCAGGTCTTTAAATTGCTCTTCTCCAAATTCAGGATTCAGAGAGCTTGCAAGCGGGATAACATCAATTTGATCTTCTGGGTAGCCTATCAATTTCACTAAATCCTGTTTTGTACTTTCTGAAATTGCGATTACTCGGTCTGCAGCACTAATTACATTCTTCTTATCTTCGGTTTTAAAATCGTCTGATTCGTTAAATTCAGGGAATAGCTCATGAATCATGTCGTAAACAGTCACCACAAACGGCTTGTTAGGTAGGTCTTTTAGAAAGTATTGGTCAAAGTATGTAGGATGGAAGATGTCGTAATCTTGCTTTTTTAAGTATCTTCTTGCACATAGTTTATTTGCTTTCGTAATATCTACTCTCATTCTTTCGAGCTTGAGATAAGCTCTTCTAGTGAAGTCGCCTCCTAAAGGGCCTAGAAAATCTTCCGCTACCTTATGTCGGTGAATCACATCTTTAGGCAAGAACTTTGCGTCTTGAACATAGAAGCTATGTGAGTATTTTACAGCCACCTCAAGGTCAAAAAGTTCTTGTTCTACAGCTCTATTCCACACTTCATAGTAGTATCTAGAAATGCCTCCAAACTTCTGCCCCTCTAGAGCCTGATAATCATAAAGTACTTTCATAAGTTACCTGTTTGAATGTTTTCGAATATTTGTTGGTTGCCACTCTAGGCCAAGAAAACGAAATATATTTTCGCCACAGAACTCCTAGTAATTTGAACCTATATAAGAATATCAGAATCTTAGTATCCCAGAGCATTTTAGTAGAAAACAATCCTTTTCGTTTTGCATCTTCTGCTAGCCCTGTTGCTTCCGCGAATTCCCTCAGGGTTAGCCAGCGCTTGATAAAGAAAAGATACAAACCACCAATACTCAGCTTTCTCTGTGGTGTGAGGATATCAGCATCCTCTAATAAATCGATCATCTTCTGCATTAATTTGCGGTGAGCATAGAGGTGATCAGGATTAACCGATTTAACGCCGACAGTGTCGTCGGCTGCATTCCTCCAGAAGCTGTCTACCTTCCCCACTCTGGTATAACTTAACCCCGATACAACTGCTCGTAAATCTAAGTCCCAATCCTGCCAACTAGGTAACTCCTCATCCCAACCACCTAAGCTCTGCAGAGTAGATTTCTGCCATAACGCACCTGAAGTTGACCATGGCATATCAATATCAAGTAGCCTGTCTAAGTCATCTGCGTCAGGCTTATCGATATTAAATAAAAGTTTACTGTCTTCGATCTTCTGATCGAATAGACCTGTCGGAAAAACTAAAAAATCTTGTTTAGGATTCTCTTTTACTGCCTTGGTGCGCTGCGATATTGCGAACGGAGACAATGCATCATCAGAATCTAGGAACATTACGTATGGCGTCGTGGCAGCGCGCCAACCAATATTTCTAGAAGTGTTTCCGCCCCCTTTGCCTTGATCCCCTCTTTCTAAGAATTTGATGCGGTTATCCTGTTTGGCATACTTTTTAGCAACTTCCACCGACCCATCTGTAGAACCATCATCAACCAGAATTAACTTCCAATCCTTTGAATCTTGAGCCAAGATGCTTTCGATCGTGTAAGGTAGAAGTTTCTCGCGGTTGTAAACCGGGGTTACTATAGTTATTAGTGAGTCGCTCATTTGGTCTGGAAAATCTCTACTAGACTTTTGTTTAATTTATCTACATCATAGTTCTCTAGAATAAAATCCCTACCAGCCATACCCATCTGTTCCCACTCTGTTCTGTGCTTGATCAGATAGTCTAGTTTTTCTGCCATAGCCTCAAAGTCGTTTGGCGGCACAACATAACCTGCAGCGGAAGTTACCAAGTCCTTAACAGAACCTACGTCTGTAGCTACTATTGGCAATGCAGAAGCTTGAGCCTCCATAAGCACTGTCGGTAGGGCCTCTGCTACGCTTGAGAGCAAATATATATCTGCCTTCGGAAAAGATTTAATAACCTGCCCGTATTCTAAACCTCCTGCAAAGTCTATATTCTGCTCGATTCCAAGATCTTTTGCCTGTTGTTTTAGCTCTGCCTCTAAGATTCCCGCTCCTATTATTCTATAAGTAATTTTAGTATCAGGATTTCGTTTAATTACTTCTTCGATAGCTGGTAAGGCGTATTCATAACCTTTTTCCCAGACTAATCTACCAACAGACATTATAGTCACAGACTTCTGGTCAGTAGATTTTGAGTAATCTTTTGGCGTGAACTTACTTGCAGCTATTCCATTCGGATGTCTGACTAGCATTGAATCTGGAGCTCCGAACTTAATCAGGTGCTCGTAGTTATAATCTGAAATTGCCAAGATCACATCTCCATACTTAAATAGCTCGTTATAAATATGACCTCCCTTTTCTATGCCTCTACGAATACCATAACCATGGAACATAGTTACAATCTTGCCTGGATACCCTGCTCTGCGAAGCCAAGTGGCGAAGTTACCATTTTGTCCAAAGTGACACATCAGAGCATCGAACCGATAACCAAAAAACGGAGTCATTCTATAAAAGGGGTGTAGCCCAAGAGCTTTACGCCCTACCTGAAACGGATTGATAGAACCTACTGCAAGCCTAGGATCTTTAAGAAAGTAGTAAGGGAATATTGCTAAAAATTTTAAGATTCTAAGTAGTCTATTCGTTGGCATAGCAACTGGATAGTGAGCATGATCCATAAGATCATACATTTCTACGTCGATATGGGCACCTGATTTGGGATTCACCTGAGCAAAGATCTCAACTTCGTGCCCAAGGTCTATTAGGCCTGTAATCTGATTCAGAATAAAAGTCTCAGACAAGTTTGGAAAACCATCAACAATAAATGCAATTCTCATCGATCAGTGAATCTAACTTTAAGATAATCAGTCTTATCTCCGGTTACTAATTTTCTAATCTTATCTTTGAGCCAATTAAAAGTCTTAATTGCGTACATAGGCGGCTGTAGTAACAACCAGCCAATCTTATAACTATATGATCCTCTTAGAGATTCAACTTCCTTCTCTAACTTCCAAACCTGCATTCCAACTTCCTCTGTAATCAACGCATACCTTTCTTCGTCATCTAGCAGCGGATTAAATACAGCCTTGTATCTGGGATCCACGCCTTGGTCATTTAGATTTATTTTTGGCCACTCTAAGCTAAAGCTAATCGGCTTACCATTGTAATGGAATTTTGCTGGTGTATTAAATGGAAAGTGTTTTAGCTTTTGCACTATGATCTCGTGCTCTTGTTTTGCTAAACCACCAATTTTAGTGATTGTGGTTCCCCTCATCGTCACCACGGATACTGGGTCATGCCATCTAAAATATCCTCCATCCATTGCTTCTTCAATTCCATTGAATCTATATTTTGTAAGACCAGAGGTGACCAATCTAGTTGAGTGCTCTGTATGTCCAAACCTCTTCCACTTAGCAAATTCAGTATGCCATCCTCCAACAGCCTCTAAAGCCTCGCGGGTAAAAAAGTTGTACTGCGCACTCCCGAAATCTGTATGTAACACAGTGAACTCTCCACTTGATGTCTTAACCTTAGTTGTGCCTCTTTCGTCTCTTGCTCTGAACCGGCGTGAAAGCGAGAAGTGAGGAATCTTCGTATTTTTTGATACCTCAATCTGAAGTTTAAAAATAGCTGGATTCAGCAACTCAGTATCGTCTTCTACGAAGAAGTAATAGTCGTAATCTGACCATGTTGTGAACACTCTATTTTTGGAGATTCCTACACCTTCTGGTTCTTCTGAATATACCAATGGAATATCGTATTTATCACAGAATTCAATAAATTCATCACTCTGTCCATCAAGACCTATGACAAAATCAAAATCTGGATTGTTATTACAGAAGTAGATAAAATCATACGCATATGACTTAACATCAACGAAACGCTTAGGAACGGTGTTCATGCAGATCAGAGATTTTTCTTTATTTTTGGACATATTTTTCAATCTAAAAGTATTTATTTTCTTATTCGCCAGATGATTATCTTAGCGAGTGCTTTCAACTTATCCTTCCAAATCATAGCTTTCGAAGCAATAATTAGACTTATAAGATGTGGCTGTTTACTCCGCAGTTTAACAAACTTGTCGTATAGATTTGCAGAAATATATTGTCTTAAGTCTCTTGGGTCAAATAATTTATACTTACTATTAGCATCCGAGAGCTTCTCCAACCAATTCTCTAAATTTCTATAGTATTCATCTGCTTCAGGTAGAGAAGTTTTCAGTAAACTTCGGTGAATCTCCCATTCTTCCGCAGTTGGTTTAAGTCCAAGTTTTGACATAACTCTTGCTGATACTTGACCAGCCAGAGCCATCTGCTCATCCTTTTTCGTACGACCGATACTTTTATCATGAAAACGATAAAGTAGCAGCGCCTCTGGAATATTGTGAAGTTCACCAAATTGACTCAATCTCTCCCATAAATCAAAGTCTTGAGCGTATCTAAAGTTTGGGTCGTACCAGACACCTGTTTCGTCAACTACCGACTTTCTAATGATGGTGGTTGGGTGATATAGCGGGTTTCCAAATAGCATTTTGATTCTACATTCAGGATCAGTCACCGGACCTACCCAGAGCGTATTCGGTCTGTCAGCAAATGCAATCACAAACGAACCGCATACAACGGTTTGCGGATTATTATCCATATATTCAACTTGTTTCTCTAGTCTAAGAGGTTTGGCTACATCATCCGCATCCATTCTGGCGATATACTCTCCAGTGCAGTACTCCAAACCTTTTACCAAACTTCTAGTTAGTCCTATGTTCTCTTGATTACGAAAGACCTTAACTCTAGGGTCTTTTATAGCAGAAATTATTTCTGGGGACTCATCTGAAGAACAATCATCAATTAAAACAAACTCAAAGTTAGTAAACGTTTGGTTAAGAATGCTCTGCATAGCTCTCTCTAAGTACGCCTCGCTGTTGTATACAGCCATCAAAACAGAGACTTTAGGATAAGACTTCTGGTTCTGCATTTATCCAATCTATAAATCGTGAAATACCTTCCTCAATAGAAACCTTTGGACTATATTCTAGCTTTTCTCTAGCCTTGTCGATATCTGCATAAGTTACAGGTACATCACCCATTTGTTCGGGCATCTGATTTATCTTTGCTTTCTTGCCCAGTTTATTCTCGATTATTTCGATTAATTGATTAAGAGTAACTGAATCTTTGTTTCCCAAATTAAAAATCTCGTAATTTGATACTTGATAAGTCATAGCGCCAATGATTCCATCGACAATGTCTTCTACAAATGTATAGTCTCTAGAGGTGCTTCCATCACCATACTTATCTATAGTCTCGCCCTTCTGGATTCTCTTCACAAACTTATGGATTGCTAGATCAGGGCGTTGCCTTGGTCCGTAGACGGTAAAGAACCTTAGACCAATAAATCTTATTCCATGCAGATGAGAATATGTTGCCCCGAGCAATTCGGTTGCTACTTTTGTTGCCGCGTAAGGACTGATCGGCTTTAATACATGATCTGATTCGCGCCAAGGAGTATTAGGATTAACACCGTAAACGCTACTGCTAGATGCCGAAACAAATTGCTTTATCCCTTTCTGGCGAGCATATTCTAGTAAGTTCATAGTGCCTGAAACGTTTACTCTTTGGTAATCCAGCGGAGCCTCGATACTAGGTCGAACCCCTGCCTTTGCTGCTAGGTGGACAATACAATCAAAATCGTAGTCTTTAAGTGTATCTAGTGTATCTGGCTGTGCAATATCTAGCTCAATGAGCTTGTATCTGGAAGATCTCAAGTGTTCGGCAACATTCTTTTCTTTGATTTTACGATCGTAGAAAGGGTCAAAATTATCTACTACTACTATATTGTTCTTTTTCGATTGTAGAAGTCTATCTACAAGGTGGCTACCTATAAAGCCTGCTCCCCCTGTAACAAGAATGTTCATAGATTTTTTTAGTAAAAAATACTTAGGGGCAATGTATATATGGAATCATGCACTGTTATAACGATAAATAGCTACATTCATCACGAAATAACTAGAATTCGTATGAATCTAAGCTACTACAGCCCAAATTTCTCCCCACTTTTCGTTCATTTCTATAACTTTAAGTCCTGCATCAGCCATTTCGGCCTTGAAAGTGTCTTGTGTAAACTCAATAAAGTGAGTACTATCAAGACGATACTCGATTCCCAACTCATCTTTTAGAGGAACCCTCCAATCGCGTTCGTAAACTGGCACGCGGATAATAAATCTATCAGGATTATAATGCTCTTTTAGTTTTTTTAGTAATCCAGTACGATCTTCTATATGTTCTAATACATTAGACATAGTAATTACATCCACCTTATGTTCAGGCATAAACTCTGTAGCATCGCCCTCTACAAATTCTAGATTGTCAGCACTGTAGGTAGCATTTGCATGCACTACTCTGTCTGGCTCAATCTCGATTCCAACCACCTTTCCTGGAGCTGCTGCCTTGGCGATATCGCTTGTTAGCTCACCCATGCTGCTACCAATATCCAGTACGTTCTCTCCCGATTTTACGTTGTCCTCGAAGAATTTATGATAATTAATGTGTTTATGTTTTGAATGGATTCCGTCGCCATACGCGATGGATGCTTTTCCCTGCTGCTTATAGAGCATATTGTCTAGCTCCATCAGTGTTTTAATCCTGTCTTCAGGGGATTGTTGCATAGTTTTCTCATGTACCATCTCGGCAATTTGTTTTGCCAATGATCTAGGTTCTGTAGCTGTTAGTGGATCTTTTTTACCAAACATTATTTTGATAGATAACTTCTAAAAATATCTGCATACGCTTTACCAGTTTTAGTAAAGTCATAGTCTTCGTAGTGTTCTAGTGCTCTTTGTTTATACTCCTCAAACTCAGTAATTACCAGTTCTAGTTTTTGCTTTAGCAACTTATAGTCAAACTGCTCATAGCTGTGAAAGGTATTATCTCCAACTTTAGCCAACAACTCCTTGCTAAAGAAAAGTAATTCAGACATAGACCCACTGTCAAAACCAACTACAGGTAGCCCCACTGAAATCGCTTCTATTACCGAGTTGGGACACGGGGCATTTAGGTGGGAGTATACAAATACATCGGCTCTAACAAGCTCATCTGCTACTTCCTGTAGGCCTAGAGTGCCCTTATAGTCTACATATTTGCGATCTAGTAAGTGTTTAAACTCATCCTGGATTGGCCCAATGACTACAAACTTAAACTGCTTCTCTGCCTGCTCCATCTCGTCCATTGCTTTAATTACAGGCTCCAACATATCTATTCGACGATAATTACCCGTTGTGATGAAGGTGAATGCATTGTTTCTTTCAGTACTTAACTCAATCTCTGGAAAGATACTCCTATCGACTCCGTTTACGATAATTGAATATTTATCTTCTGAAATTTCACCAAAGGTTTCGAAACATTGTCGTCGACTGTACTCACTCTGAAACACAATATGATCAGCGAATTCTGAGTATATTTTGTTCGTGCGATCTTGCACATCCTGAAACTGTTCTAAGCGTTTGCCATAGTAAACTCCATCAAGCCTTTGAATAACGAATCCTCCAGCATCTTTTATTTGCTTAATGATCTCTATATCGTATTCGATTCCAAAGAATATTCCTGCAGCGTTTTTGGTGTTATCTGTGTATTCAAAGTCTACACTGTCTAAGTACCTATGCAGATTACCCATAAAAGTTGCGGGACCGCCTACTTTATGGAATTGATCAAATGGAATAAATAACTTTGTTTTTCTGCCTCCGAATCCAAACATCTATATCCAGTTAAGATTAATATTTCTAAGACCCTTTTTCTCTATTAATTTACGAATATACTCTGAATGATCTTGTAACTGTGGGATCTTTTCTTCGTGAGTCTCTACTAATATCTGATCTATACCTTTGGCCACTCCCGTCTCAATTAATTTTTCGAGGATATCAAATTCAACTCCCTCTACATCAATCTTCAATAATTTCACTGAACTATCAAGCTCTTGAATGAACCTAGTTAGGTCGACTATCTCGACCTCTACGCTGCGATCTTTATCTACGTTCGTTTTGTATTCAAGCCTCGAAGAGCCTGTGGACCACGTTACCTGGTCGCTTTCGCTATTCTCGTGAAGGTAAAGATCAATCTTGCCATCATGGTCATGGACTCCTTTGTTTAGAAGATTTGCATTCTGGTTGCTTCCAAATTTCTTTTTCAGCTCGGCAAAAGCATAAGGATTTGGCTCGAAAGCATAGACTGTCGCCCCACGCTCTAGCAGTTTTGCAGTTACTACACCCACATTTGCGCCACAATCTATGGCTATATCACCAGGTTTCAAATTCGCAAATACATCCTCGTTCTTTGTTGATAGCTTTGATTGATTTGTTTTTTTGTTAAATCCAAACATATTATTTCTTACTTAATTAAGTGGAACTCTCCAATCTATCCCTAAATCTAGCATCTGATTTACTATAGTTATCCCCCAAGTAAACATTGTGGTGCCGTGAATGTCTGCTTCGTTTAAACCTTTTGTAATCTTCTTACCGTAATATACATCGTTGGCTTTGTTCTTATGAAAAGAAAAACCTCCTGTCTCAGGGCGATAGAACTTATGATATAACTCTAATCTATTGATTAAGAACTGCTCAATCTCGGATCTCCTATATTTAGGCTCCACCCTAGTCGCTCCATAAAGAACGTAGACAATATTGAAGTTACTGCAAGCCTCTTCGTCGTTAATGCCGCTAAGAGCAGTATCTATTAGTTGTTTGGCATTTTCGATTTCGAAAATGCCTGCTGCGTGTAATCCTGTCAGAATCTTCATTGCTCCATTTATTTTCTGAGCCAAAGACACATTCTCTCCAACGTACCAACATCCATCAGGATTCTGCATTCTATTAATATATGCAACTGCATGATTTATCAGATCCTTGCTCTGTTTAGAACCATGGTCAAAAAGCTCAGAGTTCTGATACAAAAAGAATACTAGATGACTAAAATGACTAGCCGCATTCCATGGTTTTGACCAATTGAATTGGTCCAGATATCTAGTCACATCATCTTTAGTTTTAGGCAGATCTGTAAACGCTTGAGCAGGTTTCTCTCCAAGCAAATGAAGCGCTGCAAATGTCTGACGTGTCTCTGCTCTACGAGTATCTATCACTTTGGCATTGGCAGACTTATCTAATAGTCCTTTTAGAGTTTGCTTAAGTGACAGTCCAGATACAAACGGATCGTAATAGTAGCCTTTATTAGCAGCAAAAGAATCTATAAATGACTTCATACTATCTCTGGCAGTTTGCGGAAGATCTTCTAGAGCCCTGACCATGTACAGTATTTTAATTGCGAATACAGTGTTTGCAAGTCCCCAATGTTCAGAGGAATCGAGAATATCTCCTGTCTGTGAATAGTTGATATACGAATAATTATTCTGCTGCATACTATCCACGAACTTCATAATTCCTGGTTTTAACTCTCTTATCCAGTTTTGATCTATCTGACTCATTTCTTAAGTTCGAAAACACTTATATACTTATCGGCAATTTCAGACATCGGTGGGGTGTAGGTCAAAGCCTGGAAATATTCATAGTTTTGCTCTATC
>CAYGMI010000049.1:0-7309 GCA_964351125.1 uncultured Candidatus Saccharibacteria bacterium
CCTGTAATTACAATGAAGCAACCATTACCATGGACAATTGTATTAGCAAAAAAACGTGCGTAAAAGTCTACAGAAAGCATCTGCGATAACAAGGTGGAAATATTTTAACTACATCAAGTTTTTAATATTCAATGCATTACTGTTAGTAACACTATGGTTCGTATGGCAACGCTTTAATCTAACTGACTTTGAGTTGTTTACAAGTAAGGTAGACTATTCACTACTACTCCTTAGTGTGCTTTGGTTTCTGGCATCCTATTTATGTCTTAGCGTCTCTTGGTTGATAATCGTCAAACTATATACCGAAGAACAATCTAAACCTGCCTCGACCGCCCTAACCTTCGGTGCCTCTCAAGTATTCAAGTACCTACCTTCAAACCTATTCACATTCTCGGCGAGAATATACTTTACTAACAAGCTAAATATTCCAGTAGCGAAAATACTCAAAGCTCTGGTATTTGAAGCTGGAATAATGATCTTGAGCTCCTTTGCTGTGTTTGCGTGGTACTCGGAGAGTTGGTTACTTGTGGGATTAGTTATTCCCGGGTTCGCAGTAGTATTTGCTCCAAAATATCTATCTAAGCTTCCATTTGCAGGTAAAGTATTTAGCTATAAATTGAACATGCAAACGGCTAAGTATATTATCAACGCCATTTTTGCCAGCGTACTGGCTTGGATTTGTGGAGGGATAGCATACTCCTTTTTTGCAATGTCACTAGGAGAGTTCCATAACCTCAACGATCTTATTGCCCAAAATAGCTTATCTTATACTGCCAGTATTCTGGCTATCTTCGCTCCCGGTGGCCTAGGTGTAAAAGAGCTCGTACTCTCTTACTCTGACGTTGGCGATAGCGTAATCATCTTCTGGAGGATAATTACACTGTTGATCGATGTATTTGTAAGCGTTTTTGCAATTCTTGCTTTATGGGTCTTGAGTAAGAACTGGGTGATAAAGACTAAGTAACTAAACAAAACAGGAGCACTATGGCTCCTGTTTCGAGGTGAATATTATTTGCTTATTATTCTTCTACAACTTCTCCCTCAGTAGGCTCGTCTTCTTTTTTATCGCTATCTTTCTTATCAGAGGTATCTGTAGATTCAGCTTCAGACGAATCTGCTGCTTCGTACATCTTAGCTCCGATAGCTTGTAGCTTATTCATTACTTCTTCAGTCTTAGCTTTGGTAACATCTTTATCAAAGTCATCACCTTCTTTAGCTACCAACTCTTTTAGCTCCTTAGAAGCGTCTTCTAGCTCCTTTTTATCTTCGTCAGATAGTTTGTCGGCGCTTTCCTTAATCAACTGCTCGATCTGGAATATTAGAGTATCAGCCTCGTTCTTGGCCTGAGAAACATCTAGCTTCTTAGAGTCTTCATCTGCTTTTTCGGCAGCTTCCTTAACTAGTCGATCAATCTCAGAATCATCCATCTGTGTTGATGCAGTAATAGTAATTGACTGCTCTTTACCAGTTGCTTTGTCTTTTGCTGCCACACTCAAGATACCGTTAGCATCAATTTTAAAAGTTACCTCGAACTGTGGGACCCCTCTTGCTGCTGGTGGAATACCGTCTAGCCTGAATGTTCCCAATTCTTTATTGTCTGCAGCCATTGGTCTCTCTCCTTGTAGTACCTTCACATCAATCGCTGGCTGATTATCTGCACCTGTTGTGAATCTATCCTCAGACTTTTCGCTTGGAATAGTTGTATTACGAGGAATCATCACGTGCATCTGACCATGGTTAACTTCGATACCTAGAGATAGTGGAGTCACGTCTAGCAAAGTAACGTCAGCTACACTGTCGTCACCAGCAAGGACGGCTCCTTGAATAGCTGCTCCAACTGCCACGACTTCGTCTGGGTTTACACCTTGATGCAGGTCCTTACCAAAGAACTCTTTGACCTTCTTCTTCACCAATGGCATTCTGGTCATCCCTCCAACCATGACGATATCGCCAATCTCTGATTTGTCTACCCCTGCGTCCTTAAGGGCCTTCTTGATTGGCTCCATAGTCTTATCTACGAGACCTCCAACCAACTTCTCGAGGTCAGCCTTGGTCATGTTCATGCGTAGATGTTTTGGACCCTTTGAGTCGGCAGTGATGTAAGGAAGGTTGATTTCTGTATTCTCAGAAGAAGATAGCGATATCTTTGCCTTCTCTGCAGCTTCTTTTAGTCTCTGCATTGCTGCAGGATCTTCTCTTAGGTCAATCCCTTCTTTATTTTTAAAGTCATCAGCAATATAATCGATGATTGTCTGATCAAAATCGTCACCACCTAGGTGAGTATCACCAGAGGTTGATTTAACTTCGTAAACACCATCGCCGATTTCTAGAATTGAAATGTCAAAAGTACCTCCACCCAAGTCGTACACTGCAATTGTTCTATCACCTTGTTTTTCTAGACCATAAGCTAGTGCAGCAGCTGTAGGCTCATTAATAATTCTCATCACCTCTAGCCCTGCGATCTTACCCGCATTCTTAGTAGCTTGTCTTTGAGCATCGTTAAAGTATGCTGGCACTGTAATTACAGCTTGGGTGATCTTTTCTCCCAAGAAAGCCTCTGCATCAACCTTTAGCTTTGCTAGTACCTTTGCAGAAATTGCCTCCGGAGGTAGCCAAGTACCGTTAAAGTCAATCTCTACTCCACCCTTACTTGATTTTCTGGTTTTGAACGGAAGAGCTTTGATGTCTTTTTCGATCTCTTTATCTCCGTATTCCATTCCAATAAGTCTCTTAACTGAGTAGAAGGTCTGCTCAGTGTTAGTTACCATTTGGTTCTTTGCTGGAATACCAACAATCTCATCTTTATTATCAACTGTTACAGCGATTACAGAAGGTGTAGTTCTTGCCCCTTCTTTATTAGTTATTACATCAGGCTTTCCGCCTGTAACGACAGCAACAGCAGAGTTTGTTGTTCCTAAATCTATTCCTACTATTTTTCCCATATTTGTTTTCTAAGAAGTATCATTTGTTTAGCAGTCTAAGTATAAGACTGCTAACTTAATTTGTCAATTACTTACCTACAACCACTTTTGCGGCGTTGATTACCCCATCTTTCGAGGCATATTTGAACCCGCTACTTATTACAGCTACCACCTTATTCTTTAATTTTTCGTCTGGAACTGTGGTAACAGCTTCCATTCGTGAGCTATCGAAGTCATCACCTACTTTTACCTCAAGTGGCTCAACCCCAGCAGATCTAGCGGCAGCTCTAAGCTTTTCTTGGGCATTAGTAATCGATTGCTTTGCAGATTCAATATCGAGAGATTCATCATTCATGGCCATTTGCATATCATCATGGATCTCCAACATTTCTTTAATTAATCCTAAGTTTGCGAGCGCACCAAAAGTTGAACGCTCAGACTCCATGCGTTTACGATAATTTTCGAAGTCAGCCATTACCTGCAGTTTTGCGGCTCTTTCTTTCTCATACTTATCTTCTGGCATAGTATCTGACTCTACTTTTTGATCTGATTTTGACACAGACGTGTCCTTTTTATCCTCTTTCTTTTTACTCATATTGGAAGGTTTAACAATTAACTACCAGCCTTTTACCATATCACTTACTGTCTTCGAAACAAATCTGACAGCTGGAATAATACGGCTATATGGCATTCTATTTGGTCCAAGTACTGCAATATAGCCTCTGCGGCCACCGTGCAGCTTAATATTACTAAACACAACTGCATAGTCCTCAAAAGATTCTACTCCTGTTTCTTCGCCCAACAAAACTTTTACATCATCTGATTCATCGCCTCTGGCAAATATCTCTGACAGCGTAGAGAAATCTTCTAGTACAACCATCAATTTTCTTAAGTTCTCTAAATCTTGAAATTCAGGAATTGCAAAAATATCTGAAAGCCCTGCATAGAATACTTGCTGATCTACAATTGCAATTGTTGCATTTCCAGACACTTCAGTTAAGAATTGCAGTGCATTGCGGATCATAGATTCTTGCTCAAATCTAGCCCTGTGCATCTCTTGCTTCCATTCTTCACGTGTTACTACGTCTAGATCATCTAGATCCTCGATTAACTGCTGTAAAAAGAATCTTAAACCCGAAGTTGTAGGAACTCTACCAGCACTGGTATGGGGCTTCTGTAGATAGCCTTGTTTTACCAACTCTGCCATCTCATTTCTAACTGTGGCAGGACTTACGTTGAATCTATATTTATCTGTAAGGCTCACAGAGCCAACAGCATTTGCTGTCTCTATGAATTCCTTGATAATTGCATTTAATAGTTGTTCTTGCCTACGTGTCATATGACTTAGTTTTTACCTCTGAGAATATACTACTTTTAGCAGACCTGTGGCAAGTTTGATAACTGGTAGCAATAAATATATGGAAGTTTCAAAGTTTTACTGAGTTGCTGCGCACAATTTCAGAGTAGTATTTGGCACTTTCGCGCATCTCTCTTTGCATTGTTTCTCGGTTTACAGAATAGAGCCCGAATCTAGCCCAATAGCCTTTATCCCACTCAAAATTATCAAGTAGTGACCAATGAAAGTAACCACGCAAATCTACTCCATCCTGCATCGCACTATGCATTTCAACCACCGACTGCTTGATAAACCACTTTCTATGTTCATCGGTTGAGTCAGCCAAGCCGTTTTCAGTAACGTATACTGGTAACTTGTATCTTCGTAATTCTTTTAGGGTGTGATAGATCCCATGCGGGCCAAGTTCTACGCCAATCTCAGAGATTGGGTCCAAATCCTTTGCCAAAAGCGGGAAGTTCACTACTCTATGAAAATAGTAGTTTAAGCCTATAAAATCGAGGTCTTTGTGAATTCTGTTTAGAAAGTATCTATTCCACCACCAAGTTACTGGTTTAACCGCTAACTTATTAATCAGACGATCTTTATATGGTTGAAAATACGTATTATTCTTAGCTATACCCACTAGTGCATTTGGATTTGCTTGTCTAATGACCCTGGAAGCCTTTTTGTGGGCGTCGATAAGGTTTCCGATCACTCCAAAGTATTTGCCTATCGCACGCCTGCCTGGTGGCCATTTTCCTGTCAGGTAGGCTTCTCGCGTATATATCTCAGGTTCGTTTAAAGTGATCCAGTGAGTATTTTGAGGACATTTAGAGACTACTTGCTGTGCAAATCTATCGAAATACTCAATTGTTTGCTTATTCTCCCAGCCACCAATATCTGCAACCCAAGTAGGTAGTGTAAAGTGCCAAAGGGTAACCATAGGTTCGATGCCCTGAGCTCTTAGTGAATAAAGCATTTGAGCATATTTATCAATCACAGCAAAATCAAACTCTCCCTCTACTGGCTCCACTCTAGCCCATTCGATGGACATTCTATAGCCTTTAAGCCCGAGCTCTGAAAGTAATTTGAAGTCTGATTCCCATCTATTCCAGTGATCAACTCCATCACCAGAAAGATAATTTGCAGGGTTTTGAATGTCTTCTTTGAGGTAGTCCCAACCTAGATATCTTTTACCTTCGCGAGTGTATTTCTTTGAAAGTATAACTGAATTCTTTTTTTCCCATTCAGACCAATCATTAGTTATCCCGCCTTCTATTTGATAAGCCGAGGTTGCCGCCCCCCAGAGAAAACCTTCTGGAAAGTTAAGTTCTGTAGGTTGCTTACTCATCTTAATTTAGGCATTGTGTTTAAATAGCATCACGTCCCCATCCTGAACAACATAGTCTTTTCCACCTAGCTTTACTTTACCTGAATCTTTCGCACCTAGCCATCCACCCGCATCCACAAAGTCTTGGTACTTTACCACTTCAGAAGTAATGAACCTCTTTTCGAAGTCTGTATGGATTGTACCCGCGGCTTGAGGAGAAGTGCTTCCTACTTTTACAGTCCATGCCCTTACCTCTTGTTCTCCCGCGGTAAAGAATGACATGAGTCCTAGTAGCTTATACGCCTCTCTAGTCAATCTAGCCAGCGCAGGCTCTTCTAGTCCTAATTCCTCTAGGTATTCTTGCTGATCTTCCGGACCAAGTTCTGATAGCTCGGATTCAAGTTTTATGTCCATTCCTATAACTAAGCTGTTCGTGCCAACTATCGATTTAATCTTGTCTACATTTTGCACTGATTCTGCCTCAGTTGTATTTACCAGATAGATAACAGGTTTAGCTGTGAGTAAAAACATCGAAGAATATGCTTCTACCTTGTCTGCGTCCTTTCGATCGAACTCAAATGTATTAGCTAAATTGCCGCTATCTAAGTGTTTCTTTAGCTCCTCTACCATTTCTAGAGCAGGCTTCATCTTTGGGTTTGCTCTAGCTACTCCACCCATACTGTGAATCTTAGACTCTATAGTCTCTAAGTCCTTTAGGATTAACTCTGTGTTAATTAGCTCGATATCTCGCTCAGGATCGACTGATTGTTCTACGTGTTGAATATTATCGTTAGTAAAGGCCCTCACCACATGTACGATTGCGTTTACATTTCTAATGTTTGCCAAGAATTTGTTTCCCAACCCTTCGCCTGAGGCTGCTCCTTTTACAAGTCCTGCTATATCCCAAAATTCAATTGTAGCTGGAATAACTTTAACTGGATTTACGACTTCTTTGATCTTGGATAGACGCGGGTCAACTACTGGAACAATTCCTACGTTTGGATCAATTGTGTTAAATGGGTAATTTTCGGCTGGAACCTGATTATTCGTCAACGCATTAAACAACGTCGACTTTCCTACATTTGGTAAACCTACTATTCCTAGAGATAGTTTCATTATATTTTACTAATCGGGAAGATTTTAGCAGTATTACTTGTTTAAGGCTTCGTAAACTACCTTAGAAATCTGTTGTATCTTAGATCTAGCTGTATCGTAGTCAATCTCTCTATTAATTATCACAAGTACATAGTCCGTCTTTTCACCGTAGATAATACCCGCATCCTCCCACGAATAACCAGGAAGTTGACCTGTCTTGTGGGCTATTTTTGTCTGTTCAGGGAGTCCAGCAGGAATTCCATCTTGTAGATGTGGTGCTGTGTTTAGGAGTAGATTTAGTAGGAAGTTATTGGTGTCATCTTTTAGGTAGGTCCCTTTATATATCCCTTCGAACACCTTAGCTATGTCCCTTGCATATGCCTCGTGTGGCCACCTAAAAAAGACTTCTACACCCAATTGATTAATAGTCTTTTCATTGTTCTTTAAGTAGCCGCCTAGAACATTCTCTAGAGTCACTGTAGCTGTATTATCACTATCAACTATTGCGTATTCTAAATATTCACGGATTCTAAGCGTTTCTCCGGGAATATAATTTTCGTAGATTGGACCATAATAATAGGAAACTGCATTAAGGCTGTACGTAACTCTAGTATTTAAGGTGATATT
>CAYGMI010000049.1:7319-8843 GCA_964351125.1 uncultured Candidatus Saccharibacteria bacterium
TTTATCTACTTCTTGAAGAACCAATACAGCAGTTGGAACTTTAGAAATACTTGCAGGCGGTAACTTCTTCGCCTCGTTTAGCCCCCATTCTTCGCCTCGAACTAAATCAATTATATAAACCCCATAATTTCTACGTTCTTTCGTAATAATGGTTTTAATGTCTTTATCAAGTTTTTCCCAATCGACCTCTGGAAGCAGCTCTTCTGGTTCATACCCCAATTTGAGAGGAACCACTTCTGTGTAAGTAACTTTTGGATTTACGATAGCCACTGTCTCTTGCTTGTGCAGCTGCTTTGATTTTAGCCTCGGCGAATATAAGAAGATTACTAGCACTAGTAGAATTGATGTAGTTATCGTGATCGCAGGCAATAGTAGTCTTCTGGATTTTCGTGCTCTGAATAGTTCCATAACTATTCCAGTCTACTTAGAATTATAAATGAAGACTAGTAATTGTATGGATTATTTGAGTATAATCCGCTGGTTAAACTTGATTAAAAATATAGCGAAAGGATCTGCCCGTGAACCTTAAACTCAGTTTTGTTTTTACAACGCTAGTTAGGGGGTGATCCAAATTCTATCGGAGAGACTGACCATCTTTCTTTAGGGGCGAAGCACGCTTCGTCCCTATTTCCTTTCTTGAGATTCACTTTGAGTAGTAATTTTAACTACCTCATTAATATTCTCTACCAACTCTGCTCTAAACTCTTTGGCGTTGATGTTCTTAGCTGCCTCTAGATACTCTCCTATATATTTAGCATTTTCTTGGTCATATATATCGCTTGGAACAGTAAGGCCAGTAGAGCTATCAATTGTGGTTGCCTGTGGAGCAACTACTTCCACATTTTTATATGCACTAAAAGTAAGTGGCACTTGAGTGTTTGGATCTGGAGGAATCAATGACACTATTGTAGAGAATGTCATATGGGCAGGATATTCAGCTAATACTCCATTTGCTAAGTCACTAACCCAGAACACTACAGGGTAATAACCGGTTTTTTCGGCAATCCTCCACCCTTCATTGATCAGCTTCTTACCCAGTTCAGAGTTTGTGAAGTCAAAACCAAAATCCTGACTATTATTGGTAATACTATCTAGCACCAAAGAGTATTCTTCGGCAGGATCAGCATAAGCATCGGCAGCTACCAACCTATGTAGAAGTCCAGCATGTTCAGAAACCTTACCAGTATTGGATGCTGACTGCCGCCAATGCATTAAAGAATTAATTGATATTGTCAGCTCATAACTAGGAGTACCAAACATATAATCCATCTTTGCCTGAGCTTCTTCTGGAGTCGATTCTGCAATTCCTACATTCTTAAGTATCTCTGCCGCGGTATTACTAGATAGTGTTAAGTCTTGATATAGTAATTCTTCTAATGGAAGTGCATAATCCAACTTACTGTCCATCGCAATCATCCTATTTAAAATATTACTGTAGCCATAGCTCTTACTGGAGATTGCGTTGATTTCGCCTACGGTAAGGCCGAAATCGTTCTCTAATATAGGATGATAGATTTCGGCCTT
>CAYGMI010000049.1:8853-9555 GCA_964351125.1 uncultured Candidatus Saccharibacteria bacterium
GCATTAATCTTCACTTTGCTCTCTGCATTGGCAATTCCGTTTAATGTAGTAACTAGCTTAGATGTACTAGCCATCATCAGGTATTGCTCATCAGTGTTACCGTCTCGAGACCGAAATTCACTTTCGCCGCCAACGTGAGTAAAACCAGCATTAATCTCTTCCCAATTACCCTCTTCCAGATTATTAGTCTCTAATTCAGCATTCTTTTTATAATATCCAAATACCTCTCCAACCCGATTTTGAGAAATCTCCGAATCAACTAAATTAGGAACCTCAGGTAAGGGTGGCATTATCACCAATCCCGAAACTAATGCCGTCAAAAACAAATTTACTAGAAGTGTTTGCATGATCTATTTTATCAGCCCAGTTGTCTAGTTACTATGTTTAGATTCTAGATAGCTCTCAAGTTCAGATATTTTAATCCTCTCCTGCTCCATTGAATCCCTGTCTCTAACTGTCACTGATTGATCCTCCAGAGAGTCGAAATCCACAGTAATGCAATATGGAGTTCCAATCTCGTCTTGTCTACGATACATTTTTCCGATATTACCAGCATTGTCATACTCACATGCGTATTTTGATTTGAATTGATCGTAAATGCCGTGAGCCACCTCTGCTAACCTTTCGTCCTTTTGCAGTGGGAAAATAGCTAGCTTTACTGGTGCAACATCGAATGGAAACTTCATCACAACTCTTGTATTG
>CAYGMI010000050.1:0-9351 GCA_964351125.1 uncultured Candidatus Saccharibacteria bacterium
TGTGGCACTTTGTTGGGGTTGGATAGATGGTCTAAAAAATAGATACGATGAGGAGTCCTACTTAGTAAGGTTTACTCCTCGTGGACCAAAAAGCACATGGTCTAAGAAAAACGTAGAAAATATTCGGAGATTAACCAAAGAAGGACTGATGCAGCCGAGCGGACTGGCACACGTAGAATTAGCCAAGAAAGACGGAAGGTGGGATCAAGCCTATCCAGGACAAGCAGAGATGACTATTCCTCAGGAATTTATAAAATTGGTGAATACAGACAAGAAAGCCAAAGAAAATTTTGCGGCTCTGAATAAAAGTGAACAGTTCTCAATAGGCTATAAAATCTTTATGTCTAAAGGAGAATCTAAGAAACAACAGGTAATGAAGAAGTTGTTTGAGAAGCTAAAATTAGCAGAGTAGTATTGCGTTTGCTAGGCATCCGGGTGTATCATCTTAACTGTGAAAGAAAAGAAAAAAGAAAACCTACTGCATTTTCTAAAGAACTACAAGGTTCTTATTTTTGCTGTTATTACACTTTCTCTTACAGTAAATATTCTTGGTTTACTGTTGCCTAAATTAAACGAAAGAGTTATTGATTCGCTGCAAAAGCTAACATATGACAGAGAAGAAGCATTGGGCTTATTCGCAATATTAACAGGTGCAGTACTGATTTTTTCATTATCTCAAAATATTCTTGGCAGTATTACTGCAGAGAAGATCGCGGCAGACCTCAGAACTCAGCTAATGACCAAGATTTCTAATCAGTCATTTAAATACATCAACGAATTAACTACTTCTAAGCTGCTCACGAATCTTACTGCAGACGTCGACGCAGTAAAGATGTTTATCAATCAAGGAATTGTTTTAGCATTTGCAGCAGTCGTACAGTTGATTGGTAGCGCAATCTTACTACTGTCTACTAATTGGCAGTTGGCTTTACCGATCATCCTGACACTTCCTGTATTGATTATCTCGTTTGGAGTGATCTTCAGTAGAATCGAAAAGTACTTCAAACTATCACAAGAGGTAATCGATAAGCTAAATGGCGTGATTAACGAGAACGTAGTTGGCAGTGCCTTGATCAGAGTATTGAACTCTAAGAAATACGAAAGCCAGAAGTTTGATACAGCTAATACAGAAGCCAAATCCATAGGTATAAAGATAGTTACAGGGTTTGCAGCCCTTATTCCAGTAATTGGAATCGTTATCAACATCGCTACACTGACTGTTCTAGGATACGGTGGAATTCAAGTAATGGATGGCACGCTTAGTGCTGGAGAATTTGCTGCGTTCTTCTCTTATATCTTCATCTTCGTTGGACCTGTAATTCTACTTGGATTCTTGGCAAGTAGCGTTGGTAGAGCATTCGCAGCCTATACCAGAATTAAAGATGTGATCGACTCTGAAGAACCTACTAGAATAGGAACAGTAGAGAAGCAAATTAAAGGAACCGTTGCTCTAGAGAAACTAAGTCTAGACATAGACAACAAACAGATATTAAAAGATATAAACTTTAAAGTTGAAGCAGGAACTAGAGTTGGAATTATTGGTCCAACTGCAGCAGGAAAAACCCAGATATTCTATCTAATCACAGGGCTTATAGATCCTAAAGAAGGAAAGATACTTATCGATGGCACTGCTATAGATGAATACAATAAAGATAATTTGTATTCTCAAATGGGAATGGTGTTTCAGGACAGCGTTATCTATAACACCACTATTAGAGAAAACATCGCTTTCAGAGATATAGACTTAAACCAAGGCTCTATAGATAAAGCAATTAAAACTGCAGAGCTAGAAGACTTTATCGCTACTTTGCCAGAGGGCTTAGATACAAAGATATCAGAAAGAGGAGTTAGCTTATCTGGTGGGCAAAAGCAGAGGCTAACACTAGCTAGAGCTTTGGCGTTAAACCCAAAGATTCTATTGCTAGACGACTTCACATCCAGAATAGATATCAACACCGAAAAGAAAATATTCGAGAATCTAAAGAAAAACTATCCAGATATTACAGTTATCGCAATTACCCAAAAGATTAGCTCGATAGAAGACTTCGACAAAGTAGTGCTGCTAATGGAGGGAGAATTATTAGCATCTGGAACGCACGAGCAGTTACTTAACGATTCAATCGAGTATCAACTCATCTATAAATCACAGCAAAGGACAGAAGAATAATGGATTACAAACTCATAAACGAAAATCAAAAGTCTGAAAAAGTAAAATCATCTAAACTGATTAAGCTGTTGTATAGGCAGATTAAAGAACTATTGCCTCAGTTTGGGCTGTCTTTTGTGTATCTATTAATCAACTCAGCCACAGTCATCATCGCTCCATTTATTATCGGGGACGTGACTAATAAGTACATCCCAAGTGCAGATAGAGATAACTTGCTTAAGTACGTCGTGATCTTGGCAGTGATCTACATGATTGGCTCCATCTTTAGCTATATGCAAATAAGGTTAATGGGTAAAGTTGGTCAGCAAGTTGTGTTTAACATCCGAAACTCCATCTTTACAAAGCTGCAGTCGTTGCCATTGCAGTTCTTTAACCAGAACAAATCAGGAGACCTAATCTCGCGTATCAACAACGACACAGAAAGAATGAGCCAAGCTTTCTCCGAAACACTTCTAAGGTTTACTGGAGACATCTTGGTAATCATTGGAATCGGAACAGCTATGTTGCTAATAAATGCAGAGCTTGGTCTTATAGCCATCTTCACCATGCTGATAATGGTAAGTATTACTTGGCTGCTTTCTGGCTGGATCAAAAACAGAAACGACAATAGCTTACAAAAACTAGGAGAACTTTCGGGAGAAATTCAAGAGAGTTTGAGTAACTTTAAAGTTGCTGTAGTGTTTAACAGAAGAGACTACCTAAGAGATTCATTTAAGACTGTAAACGAATCGAATAGAGTAGCTGCAACCTTTGCAACAATCGCCAACACAATTCTTGCGCCTATGTATAACTTTGCTGGTAACTTCGCTAGTGGACTTATCTTGATCTTCGGTATTCAGATTCTATTGATAGACAAAATTCAAATGGGCGTAGCTCCAGAATTCGGAACACTACTTACATTCATCTTGTATTCCAGTTCGTTCTTCAGCCCCTTGAAAGAGATGGGAGAACTGTTCTCGCAAATTCAAGTAGCACTTGCTAGCTGGACAAGAATATTTAGGTTGCTTGATATGAGGTCTAATCAGCCTAGAATAGAAGAATCAGAGAAAAAACATGACGACATGTTACTGAAGTTCGACGAGGTGAGTTTTGGATACGATCCAGAAACGATGATCTTAAAAGGCATCAACATAAACCTAAAAGCAGGAAAGACTTACGCTCTTGTAGGACCAACTGGAGGTGGAAAAAGCACTACAGCCAGCTTAATGGTTAGGCTATACGATGCTACAGAAGGAAGAGTATTCTTTAAAGGTCAAGACATTCGCAGCTACAGTTCCGAAGAGTTGGCAGATGGTATCGGCTTTATCTTACAGGAACCATTCTTGTTTACAGGTACAATTAGTGACAACATTAAGTACGGAAACAAAGAGCTAGTAAACAGTAGTGACGAAGAACTAGCTCAGATACTTAAAGAAATGGGTCTAGAAGCTGTGGTAAACAGATTCCAAGATGGACTACAAACCAAGATCAATGCTGGTGCAGAAAATATCAGTCTAGGACAAAGACAACTGATTAGCTTTGTAAGAGTAATCCTGCGCAAACCCGACCTACTTATACTAGACGAGGCTACAGCAAACGTAGATACAGTAACGGAACAGCTACTAGAAGAGATTCTAAACAAGCTACCAACCGAGACAACCAAAGTCATCATCGCACACAGGTTAAACACCATCGAGAAGGCAGATCAAATCTTCTTCGTATCTGGAGGAGTCATCGAGGAACCTCTAGACTTTGCCTCTGCAATGGACCTAATAAACACCTCTGGCCGAAACAGCTAACTAGAGAGAATTGCTACAAAGTGGTAGGATTCAATTGGCATAGTTAAATCCATTATCAAATTCTCTTATGACATATTCAGACATCCAACAAGTTCTAGGCGACAAGGCAGAAGAACTATTAGGCTTTAAATCAACTACATTTGCGGACTCAAAATTCTACTCTCCAAACGATAAGGTAGTTGAGGATATATTCACCAAAAGCGATAGAAACCAAAGAGTTCTAAATAACCTACAAAGATTATATTCGCACGGTAGGTTGGCAGACACAGGCTATATCTCGATCCTACCCGTCGACCAAGGAATTGAGCACTCTGCAGGCGCAAGCTTTGCCAAAAACCCGGCATACTTTGATCCTGCAAACATTGTTGAACTTGCTATAGAAGGTGGTTGTAACGCAGTTGCCAGTACTCTTGGAGTTTTGGGGCTTACCTCTAGGCAATACGCACACAGAATTCCATTTGTTGTAAAAATCAATCATAACGAGCTTCTCACATACCCAAACAAACACGATCAGATAATGTTTAGCGAAGTTCAGCAAGCATTCGACATGGGTGCTGCAGGAATTGGTGCAACTGTATATTTTGGCTCAGACGAGTCTTCTAGACAAATTCAAGAGGTATCGGCCGCATTTGCCCTTGCACACGAGCTAGGGATGTTTACAATCCTGTGGTGCTATACCAGAAACTCAGCTTTCAAAAAGGATGGTATTGACTATCACACTGCCGCCGACCTAACAGGTCAAGCAAACCACATTGGAGTAACAGTCCAAGCAGACATTGTTAAGCAGAAACTCCCTACAGTTAACGGAGGATTCAAGGCACTAAACATAGGAGACTCCAGCTACGGAAAGCTAGACGAGAGAATGTACACCGAACTCTCGAGCGACAATCCTATTGATATGGTCAAATATCAAGTTGCAAACGGCTATATGGGTAAGATTCCTCTAATTAGCTCTGGTGGTGGTAGCGGTGACAACGACATGCGAGACGCAGTGATGACGGCCGTAGTTAACAAACGTGGAGGTGGCTCGGGATTAATTATGGGAAGAAAAGCCTTCCAAAGACCAATGGCAGAGGGCATTGAACTATTAAATGCTGTTCAAGATGTGTATTCTTGCGAGCAAGTAACTTTAGCTTAGATAGAGCCTTACCTGCTCTATCTCTGTCTCGGTAATCGAATGTCCGTGCTCGTGCTCGAAATGTACTACATCGGCTCCGGCTTGCTCAAGCAATTCTACAAGTTTCTTTGCCTCGTTGGGGTCCCTGCTAAATGGATCATTCTCTCCGGATGTGACTAGTATTTTCTTGTCCGATAGATCGAGTTCTTTTGGTGGATCAAAGACTATTACTGGGTGCATTAGCACAAGTTGCGAGATCTCGACTTCTGGGTGACTAAACAATAAGCTCACCCCAAGGTTAGCCCCATTTGAGTAGCCTACAAATACGAGTTGTCTCCACTTAATACCCAGCTTCTTAATTTGAGAATTAACGAACTGATATAGTTTCTCTGTCTCTATATCTATACTTTGACGATCGTAATTGTGCGCATCTTTACGTGCAAAAAACCTTCTAATATTGCCATCTTCTAGTACATTCCCCCTTAAAGAGATAACACCGTAGTCCGGATTTATCTCTCTAGCTAAAGGAATAAAGCTGGTTTCGTCCCCACCAGTACCGTGAAGCAATACAAAATATTTATCTGAATTGCTTGGCTCTAGGTGTTTGAATACAAATGTATCTGCACCTGAATCGTTTATATCTAGAACAGGAAGAAGCTCTTCGTAAAGCTTTCTGTTTGGCTCATACTGAGGGGGCAGCATTAAAGACGTTCCCAACTCTGGTTTAGACTCATCTATTGTGAATCCCGGTTGATCCGTGGCAATTTCGAATAACACTCCTCCAGGTTCTCTAAAATAGACAGAGTGGAAGTAATACCTATCGATAACTTCAGTAGGTCTAAGTCCTGCATCTTCTATCTTTTGTCTGACTTCTAATTCTGTCTTGTCATCTGCCACCCTGAATGCAACATGGTGAACAGTGCCTGCACCTTGAATTCCAGGTGGCCATCCAGACATTTCGACACCGTACCTGTCTTTGATTTATATCTTGTATGATTCCCTTCTGATGCAACTTGCTCATAGTCGAGAATGTCTGTTAAAACTTTTTCTGTTTCAGTTTTGCCTCCAACACTCAGCTCGACACCAAAGAATCCTTGAATTGCGTGCTCTCTAGAAACGCCAGATCCGGGTTGCTCCCAAGATTCAAAATGTTCTGGGTCCTGATGCATTACAAGCTCTAGCTGTAACCCGTCAAAATCATAGAAGCGTATAGTAGAGAGACCAAATTTCTTTTCTATCTTCTCGGTGCGAACCCCTTTGCTTAAAAACCTATCGTACCAAAAAGCCAAACTACCTTTAGGCACTGCAAACTGAATCTTAGTAGATTGCTGAATCCCTCGCATTCCCGTGCCAGCGTTTACAAAAGGAAAAAGTGTCATCGCAGTACCAGGCTCTCCTGTCTCATCACCAAAATATAGGTGGTAAGTGTCAGGAGAATCGAAGTTGACAGTTTGCTTTACCAGCCTCAAACCCAGAAGATCACGATAAAAAGACACGGTCCTGTTTGGGTCACTACTTATTGTAGTTATATGATGAATTCCTGTTACCATCCGAAATTATACTGTAATTTAACTAATCGCCTGCTTGATTAAATCAGTAATTTGCTTTTCTTCTTTAGCTGTTATCTTGGTAATAGCATAACCAGTGGGCCACATATTACCTTCATCCAAATTTGCATCTTGCTGAAAGCCAAAAGTACCATACCTTGTATCAAACTTGTCTCCGCTCTGATAGAAGCAAACCACCTTTCCTTCTTCAGTTGCATAGGCCGGCATTCCATACCAAGTCTTGGGCCACAGTTTTGGAGCATTTCGCGAAACTAGTTCATGTATCTTTGTTGCGACCTCTTTATCTTTCTTAGTCATCTTAGAACTATCTTCTTTTTCATCCTCCTCGCCATCTTCTCTTCTTTTTATAGCTTTTGCTTCTGCTTTTAGATCTTTTGCTCGAGCTCTCCTTGCCTCTTTCTCTTCTTTGGTAAAACCTTGTTCTTTCATGGTTATCTATCAATTTTTATAAATTATATAAGCAGTAATAAATTGTACACTATATGGCAAATCCGTTTATAATCCACTGAACTTATACACAGCATAAGGACAAACTCTATGCAGCACATTTCATTTGAAGAAGGTACAATAGGGACAGTCGCTCATTTAATGTTCTCCATAGAAATGGATACATTAGATTTGCCCACGCTAGTCGAAGTTAATAAGCAAATCAAGGAGAAAGCGAATGGACGACCAGTCTTTCTCACCGTAGACTTCAAGCAGACTAATCTACCATTGGTTAACTTTGAGCTAATCCAAGAGTCTGCCACGAGTCTGGCCGATGTCGATATTCTATCTGCAGCATTCATCTTAATAAATAAAGGTAAGCTGTTCGATATAGCGTCCACTGCAGTTGGACTATTTACTAGGTGGACACGAATGAAGATCAAATTGCAAAGCGCGAAAGATCTTCAGGATGCAATAATGATCCACTCTGGGCACAAACAGGCGGTGTAAGTTCGAAAACTAAGGCGGGCAGGGTTGTCCGTCTTTTTCTATATATAGCTATATAGTCTCGTTTAACTACACTTTATGTTAAGCTGCGAGAATCCAACATTAGTTATTACCCCCCTAAGCTTATGCGTAAGTTAATTTCTTCCTTGCTTACACTAACATTATTGGCCGTACCGCTAGCAATTACTAGCCAGGTACAGGCTCAAACTTTACCACCTGCAGCAACAATATACTCAAGTGTTTCTGTGTATGTTGATGACGTAAACTTTGTAACTCTGCACGACTTCATCACCGACCTAGATAATGACATTCTATGGTTCCCAGGAATCGTATCTACAGAACTGATTGTAGATGGCAACAAACCAGGGGCAATTGGTAATCAGTACTACCAAATCGCAGATTTCGGTGGAATTACAACCTACACAACAATTGACGTAATTTCCGAAGTCAGACCATTCACATTCTTGATTGAAGGAAGTAGCGCAATTTCTGAGTACACAGCATTCTATGTAGTAACTCCACAGCACAACGGTGGAGCAGTATTTACTTTGAACTCAGTCTACACAGCACCAGGTCTAACAGAAGAGACATTTTCAGGTTTGATTAGTTATGCACTTGGAGGACTACTAACACACTATAATTCAGCAGGGCATGTCGAAGCTAATTTTGTATATGCTACCAACTAACTTATAGCTCACTATTAAATTTGAGACCGAGGCAAGATTGCCTCGGTCTTCTATTGATAATCAGTAAAATTTCTACTATATTGCACATTATATGGATTCATTATATAATCCTATAGTATATTATTCACAAAAGGAGTAACACGATATGTCACTCGAAGGTTTACAACTAACAGTAGTAAATGTAGGTGGACTCGATGTCTACGACTTCAGCGTCGAGACCCTATCACTACCGATAGCATTGGAGATCAAGAAAATCGTAGAAGAAGCAACAAAAGAGAACAAGGCCAAGATCGCCGTTACATTCTCGATGACGGCTGTCGATTTCAATAAACTCTTTATGATCGCCAACAATAGTTCGGCGGCAATCCTGAAGAACAAAAACGTCGTGAGCTTGGCTGCAGTGCTAAATGCGATGATGTCGATGGTGGCGAATACTGTCACCCCCGTCGTTAGCAGAGGTAACAACCGCCTCAAAGTATGCTCAACGCGGGAAGAAGCTATGGCCCACCATGCTTCAAATGCCGCAAAACTTGCTTCCTAGTGAATAAATCTGGGCAGTTCCATAGTGGACTGCCCAAGAAAAAACTTTCTAGACTTCCTGCTCAATCCTAAAACAGATTTCAAGTAGATCTATAGGGTCAATATCCTGCATGCACAGCATTGCTAACCAATTACCTGATCGATCATAATCCAGACCATGTCCGGAATATAGTTCGGCATTGAACAACAGAAACCTAGTGGCAAAGTCCATATTAAAAGGGAATCTACCATTCAGCTTTCTAACTAGTTCAATCATTTTAGGAGAGTTTTGATTAAACTTTTTTACGAGGTAGAAGATATTGTAAATATGATTTTGCCACAAAGCCTCGATAGTCGCTAAACCTTCTTTGCCTGAATTTAGGGCAATATTGTACTCGTTCTCTATGGAGTCTTTGATTAGTCTCGAAAAGAAGGCCTGATACTCATGCCACTCAGATCCTTGTTGCTGATGTAAGGCTTTGTAGAGCTCCCGCGGTGTTAAATCCCATCCTAATGCTGCGCGTACATGGTCTATAGTTGAAGTTACCTCAGCACAGTTTATTGGTATGGAACTACCAATATC
>CAYGMI010000051.1:0-6151 GCA_964351125.1 uncultured Candidatus Saccharibacteria bacterium
GCTATCAGTGCATTAGTTGTCGTGGTTGTCGTGTTATTGCTACTTGTTAATTGGAGATCTGCAATTATCGGTGGAATATTCATTCCACTTGTAATGGCGGGAACATTCCTAGGGCTATATGCAATAGGAGCCAGCCTAAACGTAATTTCTCTCTTTGCCCTAATATTGGTGCTCGGGCTTTTTGTAGATGACGCGATAGTGGTAGTAGAAGCAATAGATTATCAACGTAAGCAGGGTAAAAAAGGTACTGAGGCCCTAGTTGCAGCAATTAACGGTGTTGGGCTTGCCGACATTCTAGGTACTATGACTACTCTATTGGTTTTTGCTCCATTATTGTTTGTAGGAGGGATCTTGGGAGAGTTCACAAGGGCTATTCCAACTACAGTGATATTGGCACTGACCGTTTCGATATTCTTCGGGCTATCTGTTATCCCTTTCTTGTCTAAGATAATTCTATTGCCAGGTAACAGCGCAAAAGGGGACTTTATTTCGAGGATACTCTCTTTCACTGACTGGATAGTAGATACGATTGCCAATGGGATTGCTACTTTTGTAAGTCTGTATGCAAAGCCATCATTTAACTTGGCTAAGGGTATTACAGTTCGTCCAGGGGTATATGTATTGATGTTTATAGGATTAGCGCTTGTTGGACTTGGAAGTATGTCGGCAATGAACCTTGAGTTTAGTGTGTTCCCACCTCCTAAGGATGCCAATCAGCTTCAGATCGAAGGTACTTTCCCTGAAGGCACAGAGCTAGTTGATGCAGAGCAATATGTCACAGAGGTAGAAGAGGTACTAAAGAATGAAATTGGAGAATATATCGTAGAAGTTACATATGGTGCAGCAAACACTACTGGATTTGTGGCTACGGTAGATCTTGTGGATCTGCTAGAACGTGAGCCAACAACTACTGATATGCAAGCTCAACTTACCGAGAAGTTTGCCGAGCTTGAAGATGTTGACGCAAAAGCTGTGTTGGTAGGCGTAGGCGGACCATCTGCTGGCGAATATCAATTTACGATGCAGCTATTTGACGAAGATATCGACAAGTTAGCATCTGCAGCTACTGAAATTACGGCGTTTATTGAAGACTATAAATTTGATGTTCAGGCAGAAATTATAGAGACTAGAGTTACTGGTGACGAAAGCATCTCTCGCACAAATGGAGATCGATATATAACAATCCAAGCAAAGCTAAACGAAGATGCAGATACCTCTGCCTTACTAACTCTACAGAATGCAGTCGCAGATCAATTTAACTCGGAAAAGTTAGAAGAATTAGGTTTATCAGCAGATGCAATCGGTAATGATCTGGGAATTGAAAGTGATTTCATCGGTTCACTTGAACAGCTATTAGTTGCTACTCTACTCGCTTTAATATTGATGTATGTGTTGTTGGTAGCTCTATATAGATCATACTTACAGCCACTACTAATTTTCTTGGCGATTCCATTCAGCTTTACGCTATTGTTCCCAGGGCTTCTAGCTACAAACAACTCACTTGGATTCTTGGTAACTCTTGGAATTACTGGATTGGCAGGAATTGTTGTGAATAACAGTATTCTACTAGTCGATTATGCTAATCAATTGCGCGGTGAAGGTCAGGACGCGGCAGAGGCGATCACAAATGCTGTTAAAGTTAGGTTTAGACCACTAATTACTACAACTGTGACTACTATTGTTGGAATCATTCCTTTGGCAATTGCAGACCCATTCTGGGAGGGGCTTGGACTATCGATTGTGTTCGGACTGATCTCCAGTACGATCTTGGTTGTTCTAGTATTTCCAGCGTTCTATGTGTTTACTGAATCGATTAGGAATATCAAAAGGAGCATAATTGTGTGGGTGCAGGGCAAGCTGAGCAATTAAATACTCTAGGCGATTGCCTAGATATACTCATGCTATAATACTGGCAACACAAAGTTGAATTGAAAAGGATATTAAAATGGTTACTGACCAGTTCGATACGCTGTCTATAGCTTTGGAGTATTCAATTACCTATGGGGATTCAGCCCACCGGATAATTGCGCTTACCGAAGCTAAGAAGCTAAGTAGCATGATGATTATTTCTACATTTGGGAATCTGTACTTTCAAATTCAGGAAGACGATAGCGTGTTCATTGTGCACGCGACCCCATACCTTTTATCAATTACGATTAATAAGGACGGAAAAATCACCGAAGGTCCTAATCGGTTCAATGTGGGTTCAGACATCCAAAAGATGTACTGGAAGCACTTTCTGTATGCACTAGATGACGCGAGAGCGTATTCAGTGCAAGATCAGATCGAAAAAGTGCTGGAGTTTAAAGAGGCGATCACAGCTTTCTTTGCAAGTAGAGTTCGCGCGTAAAGCGCAACTTTTGGGGGATGTCAAAAAACGACGTCCCCTTAATTTTTTTGCGCTAAAATACTTCAGTTAATAGCGCGTATGCTAACGAAGTCAGAGTTCATTACTTTCTTAGATTCCCCCCTGCACCTCTGGGCCCAGAAGAATAATAAAGTCACTACAGGTGAAAAAAAACAGTATCTGGAATTTTTATCAAGACAGGGGGCTGAGATGGAATCGGTAGCTGCAGTATGGATGAAGTCAATACTTCAAGAAGGTGAAGTGCTTTCGCAGGTGTCTGTAGAGGCCGATGAATTATTTGCTAGGGCAGACTTTGTGCATAGGCTACCCGATGGTAGGATTGATATTTACGAGGTTAAAGCCTCGGCACGGGTAGATCAGACTTATAAATACGACCTTGCTTTTCAGTACTTAGTACTCTCAGAAAAATATGAAATTCGAAATGCCTATTTGTTGATTGTTAACAAGAATTATCGCCGCGGAATAGATTTAGAACCTAAGAAGTTTGTAAGGAGGGTGAGCATGACTAAAGCAGTAAAAGAACTACTGCCAGAGATAAAGATCAAGGTTGCCGAGGCATTAAAAACTCTGAAGCTGCAAACTCCGGAAGGGCTTAGGCGCTGTACTCATCCGAAAGATTGTCCCTGCAAAGATTTGTGTTATCCAAATCTTCCCGATTATTCTGTGTTTGATATCGCTAGATTAAACCGAGATAAGACTGAAGAATTGGTTGATATGGGGATTCTAGATATAGTTGATGTCCCAGCTGATTTCTCTCTGAGCGAAAAACAGTGGAGGCAGGTAGAAGTTGCTCGAACTGGCAAGCCCAAGATAGATAAAATCGAGATCAGAAGGATGTTAAATGATATGCAATATCCGCTCTACTTTCTGGACTACGAAGCCTATAACCCTGTAACTCCTTTATTTTCAGGATACAAACCATATGGGTTTATGGTTTTTCAGTATTCATTGCACAAATTGGAGTCTCCCGACGCAGATTTAGAACATACGGAGTTTTTGGCTACTAAGAATCAAGATCCTGCTGCAGGGTTGCTGCAAGCTATGCAGGATGAAATTGATGATAAGGGAAGCGTGATTGTATGGAGTGCTTCCTTCGAGGCAAATCGTAATCTAGAAATGGCGTTATTGTATCCGGAGTTCAAAGAATTTTTGGAAGGTCTCAACCTTAGGATTTTTGATCTGATGGATGTGTTTCAGCAAGATTTATATATCCACCCAGGCTTTAAGGGTAGTAACTCAATTAAAAAAGTGCTACCAGTTTTGGTTCCCCATTTGGATTACTCCGAGTTAGAAATCGCTGATGGAACATCCGCAATGCTGGGTTGGAATGATCTAATATTCGGAGCATTAGGAAAGAAAGAAAGACATATGCTCACTAAACAAATGCTTGATTATTGTGAGATGGATACCTTGGCAATGGTCGAGATCTGGCGGGTGCTATATCAGCTAGCCTTCGAGGATGAAGTTGTTGAATAGATCAAATACCTTATGTATGCCAAATATTAGTCCAGCAATCAACATTATTCCTGCGCCAGGTATTTGAAATAGTGCCATGATAATCACGCACCAACAAAAGAAAACCCTAGAGATGGTTAGCTTCTTGGCACTTACAATAAGCTTGTTTGCATCGCATTCTACAGTATCTCTAAGCCCGAATAAGGTCCCAGCCAATGATCCAGTTAGTCCTAGTACTACCAATGGATCTAGAGTATTCAAATCCATCAGGCCAATCATATTATCGCTAAGCGCGATAAGAGCAATGGCTACTATCCACCCCGCGATAACTAACAAATATTCTTGCCTTCGAGCTGGGTAGCCCGTAATTCCTGTAACTGCTCGCATTGTGGCCATTATTATCAAAATTGTGATCAAACCACTCCACATTTCTGGGGGTAGTAACGCTATCATTGGAATGATCAGTAGAGCTGGTAAGTTAGAGACAGGTTCTAGTTCCCGCATTAGTACCCAGCCGACAAATGCTGCCAATGCACTAAGAAACAGATAATTGAGTAATAAATCTAAAGGTCTTTGATAGTAAATGTTCACGGCCACCATTAGCCCAGAGCTAATTACTATTAAAGCAATTACTACTCTATGCATTAAATAGCTTGGTCCGAATGCTCGGCCTAGTCTGAAGTAGTTCATAGAATAGTCTAGCAAAATCCAAAACAAAATCCCGCCAAAGGGATTTGACGGGATGGTAGTACTTTATTTGGTTGTAATTCGGAATTAGTTTTTGTGCACACAGCTTGATTGGTACTTTGATTGTACTGCTTCGATAACTGCTTGTTGGTCTGTAAGGTAGACTTCGAAACTGTTTTGCAGTCCACCAATCAGTGCCCATTCGAGCGCTTGATCGATTTTTGCAGAAAGTTCTTCGTTGCAAGGTGCTTCGGTAGCAAGTAGAAAACTGTAACGAATCGCCACGTTGGCGATTACCAATGTATTAGTTGCGTCGATTTCGCAATACACGTTTTCAAGACAGTCTGTTGCTTCAATGAAGTAGCTCCAACCGAAGTCGGCTGCTTCTTCTGCAACGTGTAGTGAAAATTGTACTGCGATGTCGTACATTGCTAGTGCATCTAAAGGCATGTCGTTCTCAGCAAAAGTGCGGGCTGTTTCTGCTGCCATTTCGGCAGTATCATAGCTTGCACCGTCTGCACCGTCTTGTGCGAAAACGTTTGCTAATATTCCGAATTGTGAAAGTACAATAATTACTGCAATAACTAGCTTCTTCATGTTCTCTACCCCTCAGTAGTAATTAATCTACTAATAGTATACAGGATATATCCCATATATACAACTATAGGATATACAAATAACCTATAGAGTTCGGAAAATGTATTGTTCTGTAGTATAATCGGCACGTGATAAAAGAATTCGTCGAAAAGCATAATTTACCTAAATATAGGATTGATCAGTTCAATCAGCATTTCTACGTTCAGGCGATCGATTCTTTCGACGAAATGACTACGTGGTCTAAAGACTTGCGTGAGAAGCTCAAAGAAGAGGTGGAGTTTATGGAGCTAAAGGAAGACAAGGTCTTTAAAGCTGCTAAGGCAGATACAATCAAAGTATTATTCCTCAGAAAAGATGGCCAACGCATCGAAACTGTATTGATGCGCCATCCAGATGGCCGAAACACTGTCTGTGTGAGCTGTATGGTGGGATGCCCAGTAAACTGTAGCTTTTGCGCTACCGGCAAGATGGGATTTGGAGGTAATCTGTCTGCCCGTGAGATTGTCGATCAAGTAATGTACTTTCAGAGAATGTTAGCAAAAGAAGACGCCAAGGTGACTAATGTGGTGTATATGGGCATGGGTGAGCCAATGCTTAACCTGAAAGAGGTCCAAGAATCTTTAGATATTCTGACTGCAGAAGATAAATTGGGAATGAGTACTCGACGTTTTACGATTTCGACTTCTGGCTATATTCCTCAGTTCAATACACTCGTAGATTCTGGCTATCGAGGACGTGTAGCAATTAGTTTACATGCTCCAAATCAGGAGCTTAGAGCTAAACTAATGCCCGTAGCAAAGATATACTCTCTTGATCAGTTGATGGAAGCTCTGGACGAGTATGTAGAAATCACCAATAAAAGAGTGAGCTATGAATACATCATGATTAAGAATGTAAATGATCAGCCAGAACATGCCGATCAGTTGAGTAAACTACTTTCGAATAGGTTGGCGCACGTTAATCTAATCCCTTTCAATCCAATCCGCGAAGAAGACTTTGAGCGCTCAAATGCCGATGCAATCGCTGACTTTAGAGAGAAGCTAG
>CAYGMI010000051.1:6161-7304 GCA_964351125.1 uncultured Candidatus Saccharibacteria bacterium
ACAATGGGAGATGACGTTGATGCGGCTTGTGGACAGTTAGCTGACAGGGAAAACAAAAAACATCAGCACAAAAGGCTCAAAATCTAGAATACTTCTATTGCAAGTCTTAACAGGTTAAGCTATCTTTTAGTCATGGAAGACGATATCTATAGCTGGTCTTACCCTTGGGGTGACGATCGCGAGATCAAAATAGAATATAAAAACGACCTATTTATGTGGGAGTTGGATATTGTGGAGGATGATGAAGCTTCGTCAAAAGCCGAGGACCTAAGGAGGGCAATGATTTATGATTATCAGTATCAAAGTGCCAACCAAATAGTCGAAGATCCTTGGAGGGATGATATTCCAGACGATATTCTTGAAGATATTGAAGAGTTTATTGATGAGTTAGACGAGGAGGATATAGATGCTTCCGACGAGGCAATCGTAAAAGTTAAATATAATAAATGGGTAGAAGGAGCTGAGAGGATTTGGAAGGGTAACGAAGACGGATCTGCTCGTGAGTATTACATTCACGATGGTGTGTTGATCAGGTTGGATTATGACGATTCTACTACTCCACTCACTCGCAAGAAAAAAGCATATAAGATTAAGGAAGTTCTAGCAAATCCTGAGGGCTTTCCAGAAGAAGTGATAGATTTTCTAAAACACATTGATGATCCTAGGGATCTAGACATAGAGCCAATTGATGATCTTGAAGATTTTGAGGAGGTTGAGGTAGGCGATATTGACGAAAGTTTAGAATCTGACCCAGACATTCAAGCAGAGATGAAGGCGGATGAGATAGTAGATTTTGAGGAGGTTGAAGAAGATCAGGCCGAATAGATAATATTGATTCATAGACGAACAAGCGCGCCGATTTGCTATTGCAAATGGCGCGCTTTAGTCTTGTGGTTAGCCAATTTCTGGCCAAACCTTAACAAATCCCTCCCCTGCTTTCTTGAATACAGCGTAGCTCATAATTTCCTCGTATGGGCTCGGGTTCTGCATTGGGGCAACGACGACGATTCCACTGTCTTTTAATATCCGATAGGTCTCCTTTAGCGTTTTTTCCAGACCATTGGCATCCCAATGTCCAGCAATACCAAATAAAGTGACCGTATCAACAGTCCCAGATTGCTTAGGAAACTGATGAGGTTTAAT
>CAYGMI010000051.1:7314-9184 GCA_964351125.1 uncultured Candidatus Saccharibacteria bacterium
GGAAGTCGAGTAGATGCAAAGTGCCGTCGACGTTGACCTGAAACGAAATGTCGCTAAACTTATTCCATTTCCAATGATTTCCCAGATCGCGGATTTCATAGCCGATTAGCTCCCCGGTGTGACCATACAGACGCAAACGATTCAGTTTTGTTCCGTCCCCGCATCCTATATCGACTAAGACACCTGTTTGAGTCCCAAATCTCTTGATTAAGCTGGCTGCATAACCATAGTCGACCACAGACATTGACGGCATATAATACCGCGCAACGTCGATAAAGTAGTCATGGAATTGAGGATTATTTAGGATAATCCCCACGAATTTTTTGATTTCGACCCGGTCTGTTTCGTCTAGTGAGAGGTTGATATCGTCCCAAAGCTCAATGTCGAACTTGGCACCTTCTTCCCGCACATCTTCGTGCAGGGCGAAAACGAATCTACATATATTGAAAATATCTATTGGCAGTTCGATTCCCACTGCTTTTCTTGCAGCAACTGCTTTGCGGATTATCCGGAACCATTTCTGTGGCATCTTCTCTAAGAAGGCTTTATGGGCTTGATAGATTTCTGCGAAACCGTTTTCGCCCCAGACTTCTTCCAACACAACTTCTTCATCTTGAATGCCAGAGTGGTACTTTTTCCAGACGAAATGAAGATACCCATATGACTCGAAGGTTGTTCTCACACCCTTCACTACCAAAGCATAGTCATCTCGATCTGTTGCTTGCTCTAACAAGTGCTTAGCTAGATTACGTATATTCAATTTTCAACTCCTTTACTATTGTTGCTGATTATATCATGGGTATTTACGTAAAAGCGCCTAGGACTTGTAAATTGCCTAGGCGCATACTCCAACTCGGTTTAATTCCACTTGGGATATATTCTCTTCCCGTATGGACTTATTTCGTAGTACTCGTCATCGCCTATGACTCTACTATAGAGTTCTAAGACTCCTTTTTCTTTGGCACCTTCGATGACTTCGTTCTTGAGAACGTCCATGAGTGCATCGATAACGAGGTCTTCTTCCTCATCTTCAAAATCGTTAGGATCCCAAACTATGATTACTTTAATTGTCTTCTTGTTGGGAAACTCTATCTCGATGTACTGTTGGTCTTCTGTGACTCTACAAATGATCTCTTGATTGAGATCTTTGGAGAGCTGGCGTTGAAGTACTACTAGTCTTGCAATAAGTTTATCAATGTACACAACTAACTCCTTTGTTGGATATCCTCATTATATCATACTTAGTGACTGGTAATTGGTCTTGCTTGTAGTATCCAGAGCAATCCAGCTTTATCGATAGCCCATTCGATGTCTGTAGCCAGACCGAATTGCGATTCGATAGATTTACTACTATTCACTAGAGATTCGATTAAATCTGAGCTAATGGAATAAGATGATTGGCCATATTTAGAGATGATTTGCCCTGAACTTTTGTTGAGAATAATTGTTTGGGTATCTGCCTGACCTTGCACAACTTTCTCTATATTTTCTGTTGCCAGTTCTATCACAACCTCGGAGTCAGAGTTATTTACGGGGTTCTTAGTGAATATAACTCCGCCTACTTCTACGTCTACCATCTCTTGTACTATTACATTTAGTACGACTGCTTCTGGATTAAGATTGTTTACTTCTAGGTACGACTTTAGGCGTTGATTGGTGGAGGTATCGAAGCATCTTTTTATTGTCTCAGATAAGTCTGCCTGAGCCACATTCAAATACGAATCGAATTGTCCTGCGAAGCTTGTGTAAGCAGAATCTTCTTGGTTAGCACTACTTCTTACTGCAAATATGGTTGTATTTAGTTTCTGCGATGCCTCGATTATCTCTTGTTCAGAGAATGTGGTATCTGAAACCACAAAAAAGTTGGGTA
>CAYGMI010000052.1:0-2093 GCA_964351125.1 uncultured Candidatus Saccharibacteria bacterium
TCTCAGGAGTAATCAACTATCTAACAAAAATTAAACCAACTACTCTACCTGACCAGGTACGATTGGGAATGTCTGTGTCAGCAGATATTATCGCGGCACAGGTAGAAGATGTTCTCGCCATTCCTGAAAGCTTTCTAATCGAGAGGGACAACTCCATATTTGTAAAAAGAATCACTTGGCTTAACACTGAACACACAGATTATGAATTAACTGAGGTTGAGGTAGAGATTGGACTTAGAACAGATGAGTTCGTAGAGATCGAATCAGGAATCAGACTCGGCGATGAACTCGTTGAACCAAGCTTCACACAGCAGCGCGGATTGGGACTCTTCAACTAAACACAATGCTAATAAAGCTCGATAACGTCACTAAAACATATAACAAAGACCGTCAGAATGAGTTTAAAGCCCTAAAAGGGATAGACTTAGAGATAGATGAGGGTGACTTTGTAGCAATAATGGGTCCATCCGGATCAGGTAAAAGTACTATGATGAACATTCTTGGTGCTCTGGATACGCCTACTACTGGTAAGTACTACGTAAAGGATGAGGATATTAGTAGATTTGGAGCCGACAGATTGGCAGAGTTTAGAAATAGAACTGTGGGATTTGTGTTTCAGCAATTCAACCTACTCTCTAGAACAAGTGTGATAGATAACGTACTACTGCCAACACTGTATGGGTATATTCCCAATAAAGTAGAGAAGGCGATGGAGGTATTAGCCAAGGTAGGACTGGAAAATAAATTCGACAACAAGCCTAACCAGTTGTCCGGAGGACAAATACAAAGAGTGGCCATAGCCAGAGCCTTGATTATGTCACCATCAATTATTATGGCCGATGAACCAACTGGAAACTTAGACAGTAAAACAGCAGGGGAAATTATGGAGATTCTGAAAGAGCTAAACGCCGAAGGTAACACCATTATCGTAATTACTCACGAGGATGATATCGCAGCTTACGCTAAACGCAAGATTAAACTTAAAGACGGATTACTTTCTAAATAATGTACTTTATCGAAATCCTAAAAAGCTCATTCAAGTCAATAGTTGCCAATAAGGTAAGATCATTACTGACTACACTAGGAATAATTATTGGGATATCTGCTGTGATCGCAATGGTGTCGATTGGACAAGGCGCGCAACAAGAAATACTTGGACAAGTCCAAGGACTTGGTTCCAATACAATAAACATCTTTCCTATCGGTAACTTCAGTGGACCAGGAGGACGTTCAGACTTTCAAGCTCTATTCTCTAATCGTCTAGACCGAAACGTATTAGATAAACTTGAGAATAAAACCATCTTCAGAGAAATTATAGGTATTAGCCCTCAGATTAACCAGACATTTGAAGTGAACTTTAGGTCTAGAACTGAGGCCTTCGAGGTATCTGGTGTCAATTCAGAGTACCTATTTGTATATGATTTTGAATTAGCTTCAGGAAGATTTATCTCCGATGACGACGACCTTAAGTTAAAGAAAGTGGCAGTGCTTGGTGCAGAAGTCGTGGGGGAGCTATTTGGAGAAAATGACCCCCTAGAACAAAGTATCAGAATTAATGGTTCACTGTATAAAGTGATCGGGATACTAAACGAACAAAGCCGTGAACTTGACCAAAGAATATATATCCCCCTAAATACTGCAGGAGGAATACTAGTAGGAGACAGAAACTATTCACAGATAACAGTTAAGGTAGGAAGTGAGGACATTATCGATTCTGTCGCTTCGAAGATAGAAACAGAACTACTAGAATACTACCGAATTCCAGACATCGAGGACGCCAACTTCTCAGTAATCACATCCAAAGAAATTGTAGCTCTAGTAAGCACTATTACCAGTATCTTTACTACTCTTTTGGCAAGTATTGCAGGAATCTCATTACTAGTTGGTGGAATCGGAATTATGAACATCATGCTGGTATCTGTCACGGAAAGAACTAAAGAAATAGGACTAAGAAAAGCCGTCGGTGCTAGTCAGGCCGCAATATTGAGTCAGTTCTTGATGGAAGCTGTAGTATTAACTGTAATTGGAGGCATAGTTGGTACAATACTGGGAATATCAGGAGCGTTACTGATCGGAGCGGTTAGTGGGATACC
>CAYGMI010000052.1:2103-3720 GCA_964351125.1 uncultured Candidatus Saccharibacteria bacterium
TCGGATTCTACCCAGCATATAGAGCTGCAAGACTTAATCCTATTGATGCTCTTCGCTACGAATAAGCTCAGTTTCTTCAAAGGCTGTGCCTTTAATGAATTCGGCTTTCCCTTCTTCGAGCTCGGTAGATAAGATAAATTCATGAGATCCTAAATCTAATAATTTCTGTGCCAGCTCTTTAGAAACATTGACACCTATCCATTCACGATCTTGCTCAGAAGTTCTATAGAAGATTTTATTCTGTGAGTTATTTACAAGTGCAGACCTTACCTCTGGATTAAGTTGATCTAGAAACTGGTGTGACATTACCAAGTCTAGATATAGTGTATCGGCGTGGTTTATCATTTCTACAATCGTGCCCTTTTGGAATGACTGCAATTCATCTATATATACGTAAATATCCTTACGGCTACTGAACTGTTCTTGAGATGCTGCGAGGATTCTCTCTAGTATTACCTCACCGTACATCTGCATCTTCTCCTCCCCTATTTTATTGATCTCAAAATCCACCAGTAAAATCTGCTTGGCACGGATCATGTCTTTGATTTGATTCTTGGTTGGGATTTCGAGTACGTTCTTAATGTCGCCTGTGTTTAGATAGAACAGTTTATGCCCAAACTGGCTAGCAATTTCGGGAACGAGCGACTCAATGACTGTACCAAATGGATCTAAATAAACAACTGCCTTACCCTTCTTGATATCTTCGAGCGCCATATTCCGCATAGTGTAGGATTTTCCGGTGCCAGCCACGCCGAGCATCCACAGGTTTTTTCTGCGGTTTTCTTCTAAAATTCCTAGGGGAATACGTCCGTTCTGATCCCTGATTTCTCCAACTAGTTTTACCGATTCGCGATTCTGAATGAACCACTTATGTAGATTCTTGAGATCCATAGAAAATTATAGCATTCGGCAATCTGAGCTAAAAAAGCGAGTGGGCACGATATCTTGTATCGTACCCAGTTTGTTGTCCGCTTAGGAGATGCCGAGTTCCTTGCGCAGTTGCGCTTTAAGGAAGTCGGTCTTATTGTCGTCATCAGAAATTACCGAGAAGAATAAGTCTATCGCTTCTAGCGATGCTTCTACAAATTCTTTGCCAGCACCAATAATCTTGTCCTTAACAGCTTCTACCACATCCAAAATGATGTAGCTTAGCTTCACGCGACTATTTGCAAACCGCTGGAACAATTGGATCAACGGGCTAAGAACCTTAACTGCAACCTTATTCGGCGACTTGGATTTGATCTTCTCAAGTTCGCGGCTGAGAGGCGCAATCTTCGGCAACGTAATTTCTGAATTTTTCAATTCTTCTGACATTTCTTAAACTCCTCTTTATATGGACTTCATCGAATTTTAGCAGATATAGTCATTACATACCAAATTAATTGTTCCATATTCTCTCTACCATGATGCAGGCATGATGAGTGCAATTAATTTGCTTTTGCTCGCAATACTCGATCGCTTCCTTGCTTTGTGACCCAGGCTGCATCCATACATTCTGAATTCCTAGCTTATGAATTTCTTTCACTACTTCAGACGTAACGACTGGTGGAACAACAGTAATTACTACATCAATCTTTTCCGATACCTCGCTAAGCGATTTATATACTTTAAGGCCTT
>CAYGMI010000052.1:3730-8586 GCA_964351125.1 uncultured Candidatus Saccharibacteria bacterium
TCGATCTCTGACTCTTTTAGGTTTACTGGAATTACCTTGTAGCCACTATCAATCAAGTCACGTAAAACTATGTTGCCATACTTAGCTCTGTCGTTAGATGCCCCAACTAGTGCGTATGTGTATTCGTGAGAAATCATTTTAGATACCTAAGAATTAATATTGTTAGTCCATCATATCAGGCCTTGTTTATATATAATCATATTTAGCATATAATGATCTAGTTATACCCCCTGCAATGCAGAACTACACTACTCATAAGATTAATTCCACCTTCTATACTAAACGCGGCTTTTTTCTGATGTATATGCCATTTGGTGTTCCATACAACAAGATTGCTGCAGATGCTAAGGCTGAAGGATTTACTCTAGAAGACGATAACATTCTTGAGAAAGCCACCTCCTTTGGATTCGGTTGGATTGGCGTGGCTGTTTCAGGTATCCCAGAATCTTTCGTGGGAAGCAATCTGATTACAATCGATGGAGAATTCAGGGGGTTAGAACATGTGGGTGCTTACAAAGAATTGAGTAAGGCCTATAAATCAATCATGACGGATTTTCCAAATGCTAGAGAGTTTTATAGTGTATACCTCAATAATCCCAACGTTGTAGGAAAAGAGAATGTGAAGACGCTCATTCTCTTTAGATAGCTATCAGCCTATCGACTCCATTAGCTTGAGTAAATTTCTGACAGTATTCACATTTCGTGCGGTCATATTCTTATAGACCTCTGTGCCTATAAATTTATTCATAGCACTTTTAGAGTAATTTTCTCTGTCTATATGCCAAATTATGGCGCCGTCTACATATATCAAACTATCAACATCAGGTTTGGCATTTAGCAAATCGAGAGTTTTAGGACTGTCGAACTGTTCCCACAGAAATATTACATCTGTCTTTTGTTCTTTATCGTTTTGCCAATCATTTGGAATCTTTGTCGCTACTTTCTCGATATTTTTGAAGGTCTTCACAACAACTTTGATGTAGAAGCCAAAGTCTTTTTCAATTGCTTTTTCAATTTGCTCTTGAAGAGCTTTGATATCAGTTATCTCGGAAGTAAATATAACGTTACCTGAATTGATGTAAGTAGAAACATCAGTGAATCCTAGAGACTCAGATGTAGCTTTGAGTTTCTTCATCTCTACTTTGTTGTTTCCTCCTACATTAATCCCCCTAAGAAGGGCAATATAGATTATTTTGGTTGATCGAGATGTGCTCATAATGAATGAGTTTCATTTCCGTTCTAAATACCAACAAAGCTGGATTTCAGAACGGAAGGATGGGGATTCGAACCCCAGCGCCGACGAATCGACCTACGGGTTTAGCAAACCCGCCCCTTAAGCCACTTGGGTACCCTTCCAAAGGATTCTGTGACTTGCCGATGATTATAGCATTGGTTGTACTCTTAATTGTATTGCTTCAAAATAACTAATGCAGACAACCATAGAAGCATACTCTATCGCATTTTTCATACTCTTCTTGATAGGCATTACACTTAGTAACGCTGTACTTTACGCATACTACCGAAGATCGAGAAGGGAGGCTGGAGAGCTAAAAACCATCGTTCCCACCTTTAAACCTCCAGCAGGAATTTCGCCTGCTATGTGTCGCGTTTTAATAAACAAACAGATAGACGAAGAATCAATCGTAGATACATTACTCGAACTTGATCGCAGAGGAATAATCAAGATGGACTTTGATAGCTCGGATATGATCGTGACTTTCGACCGGGAGGAGCTGAGTAAAGGCTTTGTGTGGCCACACGAAGCAGAACTTCTAATAGGATTTTTTGCTCAATCTTCAGAACTCAGCTTAAGAAAGGAAACATATAGGTTTGGTAAGGCAATTAGGGCTATGGCTAGTCAGCTACACACCGACACAAATCCGTATTTTCGCAGGAATGTATCTTTCCCTCTGTGGTTAGTTGCACTAGGATTCGTTACCTCTCTTATCTACTCTTTGCTAGCAACAAATCTGGAAACTACAGCATTACTGACTTTGGGACTTGTAATGGTGGCGCTAGCAGGTACGGTTGTTCCAATTGTTTATAACAGGTTCAAGTACACCGGTGGGATTGGAAAGCTGTTCTTTGTGTATATGGGCTGTCAGTTTCTACCATTTGTCTGCCTATGTTGTAGCTTGGCACTATCTGCCCAGTTCGCAGTATTCTCAAATTCAGTTTCTACTCTTTTGTTCTTCGGATACATTATCTTTGTGGGCAACATGTTCTATTGGCATGACAAATACTCAGATCTATTTACTGAAAGTGGTTTAATGGCGTATAGAGAAGTTATGGGCTACAGACTATTTCTAGATAAAGCTATGAAACATAGGCTTCAGGAAGAAAAAGAAATGCCAAAAGAGATAACAAAAAGCCAAGTAGCTACAGTCTATGCCTTCGCCATGGGAATTGACCCTGGTTGGTATGCTAGTTTTACAAAAAATCATAAAGATCTCTTTCGGTACATCAACGGGAATTTCAAAGAGTACTTCGATTCCCTAAACTCACCTTTAAGTTCCTTTAAAGGTAGAAAGAAAACTGACACAAACACATAGAATCTAGAAGTTATTACTCTTCTACTATGTATAAAGTTCTTGTGATCGAGAACCATCGACCCACCGCCCTCCAATTACGAAACTCTTTGATGGGAGGATATGATATTCACTGTAAGCCTAATCTTAGGTCAGCTCTAGAGTTTTTATTTACACAAAGACCAGAGGTTACTTTAATTGGTAGCGTAGAGAATAAAGAGCCTACCCAGGTTTGTAAATCTATTAGGAGGCAGGGCTGCGAGGCTCCGCTTATCTGTATCTCGAATTCTACAAAAAGAGATTCTGGAATTAAGATGCTCGAAGCAGGAGCTGATGATTATCTTACTTGCCCTCTGTACGGTCCTGAAGTTCAAGCAAGAGTATCGAGGATGATAAGTCGACCACCTTTCACTCGCCAAAAGCAGATCTCTGTGGCAAATATTACTGTGATTCCTGATAAATTAGGGGTTATTAACGACAGAGGTGAAGAAGTAGAACTTAAACCCAGAGAGTTTGAGGTGTTGAGATGTTTGGTAGAGAACACAGGTAGCATCCTCAGTAGGGGTCAACTAGTTAGTAAAACTAGTGCTCCACACCAACCAGCCAGCGAAGCTGCAATCGATGTGCATATCAGCAACCTTCGGAAGAAACTACAGGGAATTATGGCTGCAGATATTCAAAGTGTGTATGGCGTTGGCTATCGGTTGCTCGGATAACTTAGGAACCCTTTAAGTAGTCCCTGTCTTTAAGCTTATCAGGCAGATACTGTTCGCCTTCCATCTCTTCTGGAGAATAGTCATGAGCGTACTTATAGTCTTTTCCGTAGCCTATATCTTTCATTAGGTCGGTTGGAGCGTTTCTAATCTTTAGAGGAATAGGTAAGTTACCGTACTTGTTAATGTCGTGTTTTACTCTTGCATAGGCCATATATGCCTCGTTAGATTTTGGCGCTTTTGCTAGATAAATCACCAATTGGGCAAGGATAACATCAGACTCAGGCATTCCAATCTTCTTAACAGACTCAAATACTGTATTAGCCAACACTAAAGCCATAGGGTCAGCGTTACCAATGTCCTCTGCGGCAAATCTTAAACAGCGCCTAGCAATGTATTCTGGTTTTTCGCCTGCCTCGAGCATCCTACCTAGATAATAGATCGAAGCATTTGGATCGCTGCCACGCATAGACTTATGTAGTGCCGAAATAGTGTCGTAATGCTCTTCTCCATGCTTATCATAGATTAGGTGAAGTGTGCCCAAAGCTTCGTCTAACTCACCTTCTTTAATCCTACCTGTAGGGAACATTCTGTGTGTTGCCCCGAGCGCATTTAGCAATAAGCGGGCATCGCCATTACAAATCTGGACCAAATACTGTTTGGATGAATCACTTAACTCAAATTTGGGAGATTTTTCTTTTAATTTGGTAACCCCTTTCTCTAGAATCTGAAGCAATTCAGCTGGGTTAAGCGACTTCAGGATCAGGACTTGTGAGCGTGAAAGCAGCGGACTAATCACTTCAAAGCTAGGGTTCTCAGTTGTTGCTCCAATGAGAATCCACTCTCCTCTCTCTACATAGGGTAAGAACTGGGCTTGTTGAGACTTGTTAAGCCTGTGGATCTCGTCCACAAACACTACAACTGTGTCGCTTTTACTACCTGGAGTATCTAATAGTTGCTGTTGAGAGCTTCTTGTTGGCTTGATCTTCTCTAATGATTTAACCGAAAAATCGACCCCTGATAGCTCTACAAACTTATAGTTGAACTTGCGGGCAAGAATATACGCCAGTGTAGTTTTTCCGACTCCTGGCGGACCCCAAAAGATAATGGACGGCAGATTACCGCTCTCTAGTAATTTTGTAAGAGAACCTGATTTGCCAAGCAAGTGAGATTGGCCTACTACATCATCCAAACTGTGGGGACGGAGTACCTCCGGAAGTGGCATGTCCATACAAAAATTTTAGCATGGGTTTTTACTTGTTCATTACTGATATATTGACAATATATCTTATAGTGTGGGATACTGACGTTAGATCTTTATAGATCGCCCCTTAAAAAGTGAATTACTTCTTTTGAAGGGAATTGCCAACAGTATTATGAAGGAGTTTAGAATGAAGCGAGCAATTTTCTTAATTGTTTTGATCCTTATGCTTTTCCCATCAAATTTGATGGCACAAGATGAGGACAGCAATGTAGGTGCCGTTGTACAGGATTGCACCACCAGAATACAACTTGAATCAGATGGCGATGTGATCCTCATTGTCGATTCGATTTTTTCATTTGTCACAGTTTATGGGATCGATATGACAGATTCAGTCGAATACTGGTACAACCA
>CAYGMI010000053.1:0-7629 GCA_964351125.1 uncultured Candidatus Saccharibacteria bacterium
GTTGAAGAAGAAGGTACAGATGTCGAGTATATTTTACTACCCGATAATATGTCTCAACCTACAGAACATGCATGGAATTGGGAAGTTCCCGATGACTCGTGGTCACGGGGGTATGGATATGCCAGATGGTATAGCAATACGTGGACGTTGAATCGGGACGATGCTGTTGTAGAAACGGTGATTACTCTTGACTATGTGTCGGGTAACCAACCTACATTCGATAACCCTCCTGAAATCTGGGTTTTCGAAGCAGATGGTACATCACACAACTGTCTCGAAACTACAGTGCTGATTGATGTAAGCCCACCTGTAACACAAGAAGACTTGTAATTCATTTTACAGCTTTATTAATTGAGCTAAAAATCAATTAAACAGATCTTTCGAGATCTACTGGACCTTAGCAACACGCGGGTCCTTTTGTTTATCTTCATTAAAAGCTCAAAATACCTTGCTCAAATAGCCACTGTCCTGAGTAGACTACCAACACGAACCAGATAAAGTTACCTAATAGGGTTGCCAGAAAGTACTTCCAGAAAGGATAACTAACCGAGCCAGCAAACATCTGCCCGAAAGCTTGGATTGGGTTTGGAATTGATATCCAAACTACTAAGAATAAAAAAGGAGATCTATCGAATAATCTTCTAATAAACTTATGCCATCTAAAATCATTTACCAACTTATCTATCCCGTCTCCTGCCAAATATATGGCACTCTCCCCTATTGCTGCTGCAATCGAAGATATTATTATTAGTATTACTGGATCTAACTGACTAGCCGCCAAAAAAGTTACTGCGAATGCCGGTAAAGGCGAAAATAAGACTGCACTGTTTAATATATTTGCAGTGAATACACCTAAATAACCAAGGGCTGCGTACTCCTCTATTGTTCCACCGCTTAGGACAACGAAAGCAACAATAGTAATATTGATTAAAGTTACTCCAATAATTAGGTACCAATCACGCTTATCAATCAATTCTATTTTTTGTCTGAGCGTCAGGTTCTTTTCTTCCATCACGAATCCTCTCACAGGATATAATTTTTCACAACTGCTGTTATACTTACTGCTAGCAATGATTCAACACTTAGGAGAGTATCTAAAAAAAGAAAGACGTAAAGCAGGACTGTCAGTAGACGATGTGGCAAGTAGTACCAAACTACGTAAGTCTCTGGTACTTGCGATAGAAGAAGCCCGATTCGATGAATTAGGTGCTGATGTATACGCCAAAGGATACATCAAGTCATACGCTCGCCTTTTAGGACTAGATCAGGAAAAAGTGTTGGCAATGTATCGTCGCGAACAAAATAAGGAAGAGAAAATTGCCAGTACAATCCAAAAGAGAAAACTCCCTCAAAAACAGAAGTTTGAAGAAAATTGGTACAACAGAATAAAATTCACTCAAAGAAATATAGGAATAGGAGCAATGGCAATAGTGGCCATACTATTTGTTTTGTACGCGATTGGACAAGTCCAATCGCTTGTAGTGCCTCCGAGGTTGGTGCTTACCTCTCCTGTTGAACTTACCGCTGACTTTGACGGAGAAATATACGTAGCTGGTAATAGTTTTAGAATTGAAGGTGAGACCGATCCTCAAACTTCAATCACTTTTAACTCACAGATCCTGCCGTTAGAGGCTGGCAACCTATTCTCAACATCAGAGATACCTATGGCTAGTAATAGCGCTACAGTTGTAATTACAGCAACCAACCAATTTGGCCTTACTTCCTCGATTAAACTTAATGTTAGAAAGGGAAGTACAGGAATAGCCGACGACACAAAAATATCTGCAAGTATTGAGGTTAAAGATGAGGTTACCAATCTGCTTGTTCGCAAAGATGGAATAATCGAATTTAACGATAGAGCCTTCCCTGGAGATTTGATCACATTAGAAGCCGACAATGTTTTACAGATAGAATCTCAAACTCCTTACAATCTTCTAGTTACCATAAACGGCCAAGAGTACACATTTACTGAGAGAACTAAGACTTGGGAGAACATTGACGGCAATATAATCGAAAAATAACTAGTCCAGTTTGTGAATACAAAACTCTCGTTATAGTTCCGTTGCCCATTTTTACACGGCTTGGTATTATCTAGAGACTTCCTAACAGAAAGTCGGCTCGAGCCTAACAAATGTACGCGAACCACGATGAGAGAGCCGATGGAAGACGAATCTACGCTACCCGGGTACCGCGTAAGATAGAATCTAGAGTCTATCTTACAAACAGAAGATGTAGCATTCTTCTGATAAACACAACAATTTAAAGTATAAACTGGGGGTGGCACCACTCTACTGAGTCCTTGTAAATGTCCGTTATGGCGGTTATTTACGAGGATTTTTTATTTTCAAACTATGTTAGACCCAAAATATATACTCGAAAACTTAGACAGGGTTCGAGCAACAATTATAAATAAAAACAAACAAGATACCGTAGACCTAGATGCCTGGCAGGAATTATATAGCATGAAGCGACTTGAAGAAGACCATCTACAAGTCCTTTCTACACAAAGAAATCAGATAACTGAGAAAATTAGTAGTAACCCAGAGATGAAGGAGGAGCTTCTTGCTGAGGCTATGGACCTAAAATCCAAAATTGCCGGGATAAAACATGGGTTGGATAGAATTAATGCACAATTCAATGAAGTACATTTGGCGATTCCAAACATTACCTCTGACTTAATGCCTGTCGGGAAGTCTGAAGATGAGAATCAGGTAATAAGAACTTGGGGAGAACCTACTAAGTTTGATTTTGAACCGCTAGATCATGTCGACCTAGGTAAAGAACTGGATATTATCGATGTAGAGAAAGCTGCCGAAGTTTCAGGCTCTCGCTTCTATTACCTTAAAGGTGCGGCAGTCAGACTTCAGTTTGCAATCGTCCAATTCGTGTTTGAGACACTTAGTGACGAGAAGCTAATGAAAGAAATAGGTGAGAAAGTTGGACACCCAAGACCAGGTACTTTTAAGCCTGTTCTGCCACCTGTGATGATGAAGCAAGAGGTGATGAAGAAAATGGACCGTCTAGACCCAATTGATGACAGATTCCAAACCAAACAGGACGAACTAATGTTAGTTGGAAGCGCTGAACACACTTTGGGGCCACTACATATGGACGAGACATTCGAAGCAGGAGACCTACCTGTCAGATACATTGGTTACTCTACCGCTTTCAGACGCGAAGCTGGTTCTTACGGTCGAGATACACGCGGAATCATTCGAGTGCACCAGTTCGACAAGCTAGAGATGGAAACCTTCGTACCGCAAGAAATGGGGCAGCACGAACAAAACTTTATTGTAGCTATCCAGGAATACTTAGTTCAACAATTAGAAATTCCGCATCAAGTGATGCAGATATGTACGGGAGACACAGGAAAACCTGACTTCAACCAATATGACATTAACTGCTGGGTTCCAACCCAAGGTAAGTACCGCGAAACTCATACATCCGACTATATGACGGACTACCAAGCCCGCCGTCTTAACATCCGTTATAAGGACGGCGACGACCGCAAGTTTGTGCATATGAATGATGCGACGGCTTTCGCTGTAAGTAGAATATTGGTAGCAATCCTAGAAAACAACCAAACAGCAGATAGAACTGTAAAGGTTCCTACTGTGTTGCAAAAGTATGCGGGTCTAACCGAAATTACTACCTAGTTTCTGATCTCTAAGCTACCAAGTACTATCGTGCCAGTAAACTCAATGGTTTTTCCAGATTGAGTGGTGTTATTTGTGTGGTCTTTAATCTCCGCTAAGATTACGTCCATATGTTTTGTGATTACAAAGTCTTTTGGAACGTAAACCACGGTCTCACCTAAAATCGTTGAAGTGTTCAGAGTAACTTTATCGTTGGTAATTTTAGCCTCGCGTAAATCGATTTTAGTAGAACCCAGCATGGTACTCGTATCTATCCCCTCGAATTCTTTGTCTGAGAAGTCATGATCGTTCTCACCAAAAAAAGCATCCGAGCCACTACTCATCCCCTTAAACGGTTTTGGTGGATTGGCTGTTCTGTAAAGGATCGAAAGCCCAATCGTAATTATTATTAATGGCCAAACCAGCCCGCCTGCTCGACCCGCAATGATATTTAGCTCATCGAGTTGGAAAGCTACCCCTAGTGCCACAATAAAGCCGCCAAAGAACAGTCCTCCCCTGCTTTTATGGTTGATCATCTGCATCAGCCCAAAAGCAATAAATATGTAAGTTGGCCACCAAGTCCCCAAAAATTCACCCACATTAACTAGTCCAAAATTTTGAGCTAGAAAGCCAAGTCCAAGTACAACCAATACTATCCCGAAATATATTCCTCCCCAAGAGTTTTTCATTTGCTTAATTTAATAGTTATTAGAGATTATACACTTGTAAGCGTTTGTTATCATTATTTATGCCAGAACTACCAGAAGTAGAAACAATTGTTCGATATCTTAGACCCCAAATAGTAGGTACAGTAGTAGAAGACTTGATTATTAAGAATAAAGGGGAAACTCACTTTAATCGTTCGGTCGAGGACTCTCGCAGCTCACTCATTCAGCGAAAAATCGCTGGACTAGAAAGACATGGAAAATGGATGCTCTTCGACATTGAAGACTCTCCAGTAGTAGCACATCTGCGAATGTCTGGTCGTTATGAAGTTAACCCAAAAATATCGGATCATCCCCATACAAGATTTAGTATTAAGCTTGATAGTGGGATGTTCCTAACCTATATTGACCAACGCAGGTTTGGTACATTTCATTTCACTCCTACTATTGGTGAATACCTCGAGGCCAGAAAGCTCGGACCTGATGCATTGAGCGCCAAATTTAACCCTCAAACACTCTACTCCGCTCTTCAATCAACAGCTCGGCCTATATACTCCGCTCTGCTTGATCAGCGACTTGTGGCAGGACTTGGAAATATTTATGTAAACGAGGCACTTCATGCGGCAGCGATCCACCCGAAACAACCTGCAAATACAATATCTAAAGTGAAGACAAAAGTTTTGTACGAGAATATTATTAGGCTGCTTACATTAGCCTTAGAGATGAAGGGAACTACTTTGATTGATAACCTATACCAAGACCCAGAAGGTAATACTGGCGAATTTTATAAGCTTCTTCAAGTTTACGGAAAAAAGAAGGATCCTAATATTGAGGTGATGAAGATTGCTGGAAGAAGTGTGTTTGTAAATACTAAGACGAAGCTAAAAGCTTAACCCAGGCTTCCTATCCATATCCTGCCCATCCTTCCAATCGCTTCTTTGAACTTTTAGTGCTGCAGCTATCCCAATCATACCTGCGTTATCAGCGGCAAGTACATTATCTGCTGGGAGTCGCAGTTCTAGATTCCTGTCAGACACAATTGAGTTTATCTTTGCACGTAAGGTTTTATTAGCCACTACTCCACCTCCCATCCAAACCTCCTTGGTTTCGGGGTATTTCTTAATTGCGGACTTTAGTTTTCTAGCTATCTGCTCGGTTGCAGCTTCTTCAAACACAACTGATATCTCCTCTACCTGCTCTTGGGTAAGTTCTCCAGATTCTGCGGTTTGTCTAATATTGCGTAGATCGCTGTTTCCACTTAATGAGTTGATCAAATGTTTCACGGCAGTTTTAAGACCTGAGTAGCTCATATTTAAATCGCCAGAATTCAGCATAGGGATTGGCAATTCGTATTTTCGCTCTGTGTCATTTTCAACAGATGCCCGTACAAGTGTACTTTGTTGATCCTTTTCTACGACGATACTCATACGATCTCGAGCTACAGCCGCTGCTTTTGAAATAGCTGGTCCGCCTGGATAGCCTAGCCCAAGCATTACTGCTGCTTTATCAAAGGCTTCTCCACACGCATCGTCTAAGGTTGTAGCCACTTTCTGATAACTCCCTAGTTCCTTTACGAGAATGAATTCGGTGTGCCCTCCTGAAATAAGTAACCCCAAAACAGGGAAATTGATCTGTAATTGATCTACTTCGTTTAACACAGACACTAAGTGACCTTCCATATGGTTTATTCCAATAACTGGGACACCTAGTTTTGTCGCGAGCTCTTTTGCATGAGAAATTCCTACTTCTAGCGCAATTGCTAGTCCAGGTCCTTGTGTCACTGCCACATAGTCAATCGAATCAAACTCTATGCCGCTCTGCTCTACTGCCTGTTCGACAATTCCTGGGAGCTTCTCTTGATGAGCAGTGCGAGCTATCGATGGCACAACTCCACCATATTTTGCATGCAGATCTAACTGAGAATAAATTACATTACTGAGCATCTGTGTACCTCTCACTACTGCTGCACTTGTCTCGTCACAGGATGTCTCGATTGCTAAAATTGTCGGTTCTGATTGATTATTCACCTAAGAATTCTAGCATCGACTATGGGTTTGTCGCAGTTCTTTTATGATAAGATCGAGTAGATTAAACTTACAACTAACCATATGGCAGAAACAATTTTCCACAAAATTGCTGCAGGCGAAGTTCCTGCTTACACAGTTCTCGAAAACGAAAACTATATTGCCTTTTTAGATATCGCCCCGCAATTCTACGGTCAAACTGTTGTTATTCCTAAAAAGGAGACTACTTCTAAGTTCTCCGAAGCTGATACCGAACTACTTACCGGCATGATGGAGTTCGGACAAGAGGTAGCCAGAATTCTAGAGAATAAGATAGAAGGTGTTGCAAGGTGTTTAGCCGTGATCGAGGGATTTGAAATTGACTACCTCCATCTCAAACTAATGCCTTCTGGACCAGCATCTGCAGAAGAACAGGTGGTTTTGACTAATCCAGTAATGGCTCCAGAGGACGAACTGAAAGAACTTCATTCAATACTCACATCTAAATAATGCCAGAAAACCTGTACCAAGAAATATTTGAGTCTTCGCTTGTACCTATCTTTAGAATGGACTCAGAAGGTAAGGTTAACGTATATAATAATGCTTTCAAACAACTGTTCAATATTTCTGATTCTCAATCTCCAAACCTATTTGATTTCCTTGTTAATGGTGCAACAAAAGTAGCTTTGATAGAAGAACTATCTAGAAATAAGAGCGTCCTAGACTTTGAAATCGCCGCAAATACATCAACAGGAAAATTAATTTGGATAGCGTTTACGGCAAAGTCTTTTGATGAATACATCGAGGGTTTCATTATCGACATCACTAGGCTTAAAAGCACAGAAGATAAACTAAAAGAAAGCGAGATAAGCAAGGCAGCAATATTGAGTGCTGTACCTGACACCATCCTAGTACTTGATAAAGAAAACAATATTAAAGAAGCGCATTCTTTGGATGGCAAAATAAAGGGACATCCTAAAGATGATTACTTGAATAAACCAGTCAAAGCAATAATCCCTCCAAAAGCATACACCCCATTCCTAAGTACCCTAAGAAGTACGAAACAAAATGAAGTGAGTCATATCGAATTTACTAGTGAAGGAGAAAAAATTCGGCATTTCGATTGCAGAATGGTGCAACTAAATAAATTCAACTACCTTGTGTTTATTAGAGATATTACAGAATCATACCTTGAGAAAGAAAAGATAAGGTTTATCTCTGCCTTTGAGGCTCTAATTACAAGGCTATCAACCCATTTCTTGGAGCTACCCACAGAGCAATTTGATCAAGGAATTAGCATTGCATTAGAAACAATTGCGGGATTCG
>CAYGMI010000054.1:0-6860 GCA_964351125.1 uncultured Candidatus Saccharibacteria bacterium
AGTCCAGAAGATTATAAATTGTATGCAAGAATGATTGCGGATGCTAACCGCAGACTGGATGAAGCACTCTATACCATCATCTTCTACTCTTTTAACAACATAGAACAGGACACTGACTTTGCTAGATACTCAGATATCAGAGAAGTATTTTGGGGAAGCCCTGATAATCCTGTTGCCCCTAGGTTTCAACTACTTGATTCACCTGTACAGATCATAGAGGATCATCGCGAAGCTATAGACATTATCTTATCCTCGCTGCCAGAAGAGGTTAGAAACATATTTATTGGAATGATTCCAACCCTAAGAGTGTGGAGAGAGACACAGAGGCAGTCTATTCCAGATAGAATAAGTTCACTGCAAGTTGAACTCAACTTGATAAAACTACCAGATAAAATTGTAGATAGCTCAGTTGATGGAGCATACCAGGTGCTGGGAGTAAGAGGTCATGAAGCAGCGGAATTGTTTGATCCAGATACTGTTTTAGTTGGGCTAAGAAATGCCAGAACGCGTTTAAATCAATCTAATCCTCCAAACCAGCTTTCTTTTTTAGATAATAGGATTGCTGTCAGAGACGCTATGACGAAGCTGTCTGTTCTAAAAGCATTTATGCTAGAAGCTTCTAGATTGACTCCATCCGAGGTATTTGATGAATGGCAAGAACAGTTAGTGTTACTAGAGCTACAGATAGATTTGCTAGAGACTAACTTATCAGAGTACGAGGCACTACTAGATAAAGATAACCAGCTAAGTCTAGATTCGGTTGAGAGGCAGATTACGGAAAAAGCTGAAGCTCAGAAACAAGAGATAATTAGGTTCGTGGCCGTTGGCCGTGACTTCCGTAGGCCCGTACTAGAACAATTCCAAATTGACGAGACTGATCCACTTAATATTGAGTATGTACCTCTGAATAATCCAGGAGAAATGAGGGCAGCAATCTCGGTTATGCATACTAGGGTTAGTAAATTTCTAAGACTTGCTTTCCCTGATCAACAAAAAGTAGCTCCACCCTTTGGTAGTGATGCCAATAGAGTTATCTCTTACTTTGGTTACTTATCAAAACGAGTTGAAGAGTCTGAACTAACTAACCAAGAAGCTATAGATAAAATCTTAACGAGAAACGCAGCGGACTTAGGTTGGGCTGGTGCAGAATCAATTCCCGAGAACATGAGAAGTCAGGTTCTTATGCATATTCTGTTAGAGAAACTTAGAAATGCAAATAGAGTGCAAAGTGAAATGGTAACTAGCTATGTATCAGAAATACTATTAGCTTCTGGCTACAACCCAGTAGAGGTAAGCATAAATCCAGACGATAACATTATTGGTGTTTCTAGATTTAGGCAAGAAAGATTTGGGCTGCCGGAGCTTGAGTTGTCGAGATTTGAAAAAATTAAAAGAGGAATAATGAAGGTCACGCCAGAGTCTATTGATGCTGCAGATACAGAGTCTCAAATAAGAATGTTGGGCGAGCTCAGAGAGCTCGCCAACAATCAGCCCCAAAGCTTCGGTGCTTGGCTAGGTGTAGAAATTAATCCTAATACAGCACTTTTGGCTTCTCGAGAACCGGCTCCTCAAGCTGCCGAAAATTACTCTAATAGAAGGAAAATATTGATTCAAATTAAAAATAATCCTGAGATCGTTCCTGAGTTAGTTAGTGCAGCAGATATTGATCAGTGGATCAGCAGAATAGACGAAGAATATGTGACTTTTTCTTTTAAGTTGATTCAGGGGTATCACGAGTTTAAGCTTGGTGGGAAGGTGACTCGAGATTTCAAGATTGACACTTTTGTGAATATCCTGACAGGGCCAATAGATCAGGCGGGAGTAAACTTACCTAAAGCTCAATTTTTGATTGATGTAATCGAACAGCTTGAAAACGTTAACACTCCATTTGAATCAGATACAGAAGCAAAATTCGGTTTGATGATGGTGTTTAGTAAGTTTCCTGTAGTCGACTACTATGTACGAAGTAATATCGCGAGTCATCAACAAAAACTAAGGTACGCGGAATCTGGCATTCAACAGTACTCTACTCGTACAGAACGCAGTAATTTAGTTAGCAGAGTTGTATTAGAAAACCTAGAAAGAACTTCTGCTAGGCGACCAATTCAACTCGCTGAGCTTGATAGGTTATCGATGCAGCTCAAAGAGAATGATCCAGCTGAATTCGAGCGTAGTCACCAAAGGTTAATACAGGAGATTGCCGATCAGAGAAAGGCTCTTGCATCAGATAGTCGCAGTCAATGGATTAAGGCCGCAGGATATGAATCTGAAGTCGATGGTTTCCATAGGGAGCTACAACAACGTCTAGACGATGCAAAGGCCATATTTATAGAAGCTGTAGAAATCCGAAAGCGTAGACTTGAGTTGGCTGTACAAATTCAGGAGATGATAGAGAAAAGCTTGGAGCAGTTGCCTAGAAATCAATCTGACTATGTAGTTGTTTTGATGAGTGGTTCGTATCCAAATATCATGAGCCGAATCAGCCTCAAAGCTGATCAGAAGTCACGAAATTCTAGCGCTCCCTATCAGCATATTAGCGACAATCTGAGTAATCCAGACAGCGGGAATAATGCCCCACAAGCAAGGATTGGCACTATCAGAAGAGACATAGAGACTTTCAAACTCAGTGTATCTGCTATTGATAGTATTGAATCTGTTGGGCTAGCAATAGATGCGGGTACGCTAAAAGAGTGGCAACAAAACCTTAGGGAGATTACGCTCCGCAGGACAATTGCAATGTTCAGAGACTTACTGCCTGAACCTGCTAAGACTGAATTTAACAACAGGTTATATAACCCAATAGTTGCCAGAATCCCGACAGAGGATGCAAGACAAGTTTCCGCAATTCTAGAGTTAATCAGGGTGAGTACTGGTGATCCTGCTTCTACCCTAAACCAACTATATCGAGAACAGATGGATTTAAGTCTGAGAGGTAATGTTCGTAATCCTGATTCGTTTGGAAGAATAGCGCAAGCAATTGACGATTTGCTAAATACCCCAGAGATATATGGGTTGGATACAGCGTCGGTTCCTCATGCTAGGAAAGAACTGAAAGAGTTTTTAAGCGGCATATACCCACCGCTTAAGGCATGGGCTGCTAATCAGCTATTAATTAGAAAGAGGCAATCTGAGAGTAGATTAAAAGAGTTAAAAGACGAAATACAGAACGAGTTCGAAGATATGCTTTATAGACTAAAAGAAGCCCAGAAACTTATTTCTGAGGCTAAGGAGGCATACGCTACTGAAAATTACGATCTGATGGATAAGAAGTTGAAGGCATCAGAGGCATTGTTCGAAGGAATAGTATATGCAGACATGTCCGAACAAGAAGTTAAAGATTTGATGTCGCAAAATATAGATGCTCGTCAGGCGGCTGTAGAACTTAGGCAGCAAAAAATTAAAGATAAACTTATCGAAATTTCGGAGCGATTAGGGACATTTGAACAGTACCTTATCGCCAAAGACGACTGGCTAAAATGGCAGGAGTGGTTCGAAGACGATATTGAATTTGATAGTAAGCTTGATCCATCACTAATTACGATGGATATCCAGTCTCAAGCAAATAGCTTGTCTAGGTTGAATGAGGAGATCAGGAATGTTAGGGCTGCTCACACAGAAAAGACTAAGAAAGTTCCGCAAAAACAAAGTATATTCAGAAACGCTCTGGTGAGAGTTAGAGGGGGGATTCAAAAAGAAATACTAATTTCTGAACAAATGGGAATGAAAACGATACTAAGACAGGAGAAGGTGGCTTTTAGTCCAGACAACTTTGGTAGAGAAACCAAAAAACTAGGCACAGAACCGAATGTGGTGAACTTTTCTGTTATTCCAGGTCAAGAGATTGTGGTAAAGGTCCCAAATTCAACTACTTATGTTACTTATAGCTATACAGACCTACATCAAGGTAGATTGATTCGAGTGCCGGAAGGTTCGGACAAACCTGAATCTGAGAGTCCAACTCATCAATTTGCATTCAGAATAAACAAAGACAATACCTTTGATTTCTTGCTTTTCGAGAAGCCAAAGGCAGCCTAATTGCTATAATCCACCACTATGAAATTTACAGAATTTGCTAATCAACTTAATAGCCTCGAACAGACTGCAGGGCGGAATCAAATGACAGAAGACTTGGCAGAGTTTTTGCCAAAACTATCTATCGAAGAGATAAAACCAGCAATGTACTTGATGATGGGCAGACTTGTTCCTGCCTACGAAGCAGTAGAATTTAATGTATCACGTAAATTGGCAATCAAAGCCTTACAAGAGCTTAATCCGGAGGTAGACGTTAATGCTAGGTTTAAAGAGTTAGGAGATGTGGGTTTAGCGGTAGAAGAATTGGTTGCTAACGAAAGCTCTGATCTTTCGATAACAGAAACATATAAGTTGCTCTACTCCATTTCTGAGCAAGAGGGAAAAGGATCTCAAGAGGCAAAACTGAGTATTATTAAAGAACTGTACGCCAAGCTTGACAAGTTGAGCGCGAGGTATGCCTCACGTGTAATTATTGGCAATCTGAGATTAGGCTTAAGTGATAAAACAGTTCTCGATTCACTTTCTTGGGCGGTGACGGGTGATAAGTCACTACGTGGCGATCTAGAGCGTGCCTATGGAGCTTTTGCAGATTTGGGTAGCATTGCAGAAATTGCACTCTACAACTCAGATAGTTTAGATAAAGTCCAAAAAGAGTTGGCTAAGATCCACATTACGGCAGGAGTTCCAGTTGCGGCAAAGTTGGTAGAACGCGAAAAAACTGCAGAGAAAACTTTTGAAAGAATGGGTGAATGCATTGTCCAGCCTAAATTAGACGGCCTACGAGCACAAATTCATTTCGATCGAGACAAAAATATCAAGAAAGTATTTAGCCGAAATATGGAATCTCTAACAGATATGTTCCCCGATCTGTTAGTAGCTGTGGCGCAAATGCCTGTTGATTCTATAATTTTGGATTCAGAAGCAATAGGATACGACCATGAAAACGACACGTATCTTCCTTTTCAGGAGACTATGCAACGCAGACGTAAGTATGACGTAGAGGAGTTTGCTGAATCAATTCCAATCAAGTCTATGACCTTTGATCTGCTTTACCTAAATGGAGAGGACTGGAGCCAGAAGCCCTTAGAAAAAAGGATTGCCAAACTGCAAGAGCTTGTAAATCAAGGGGATAAAAAAGTGATAGATATGTTGGACTCCCCTATTCTTAAAACTGAGAGAGAGCTTGAAGAATATTTTGTAGATAAAATTACAATGGGACTAGAAGGTGTGATAGGTAAAAAATTAGGAACAACCTACGACCCAGGTACTCGAAACTTTGACTGGATAAAACTCAAAGCTAACACGCGTTCTGACATGGTAGATACCATTGATACTGTAGTAATCGGATACTATAAGGGTCGAGGAGTCCGTGCAAAGTTTGGAATAGGTACTTTGCTTGTAGCTGTCTATGATACCGAGTTAGAGAAATACAACTCAGTCGCCAAAGTTGGTACTGGAATGAAGGATGAGGACTGGATCAGAATTAAAAAGGATCTAGAAGTATTAGAGGTCAAGGATCAGCCAGACAACGTGTCTGTAGAAAAGCCTTTATACCCTGATGTATGGGTCAAGCCTGAAATCGTAATGGAGGTTGATGCCGATGAGATCACTAGAAGTCCTTCTCATACTGCAGCACGCAGTATAAAAGCCGACTTTGAAAAGGATCCAGCCGGAAAAGGCCTTTCACTTAGATTCCCAAGAATGAAGGTATGGAAGCGCGATAAAAAGGCTGAGCAAGCAACTACAGAGGCAGAACTATTGCGTATGTACGAGCTGCGCAAAAACGTTTAAACTGATTCTATGTCAGATACAATTGAGAACCACTCAGAAAAGAATCACATGTTGCTTCTTGCGATATCAATAATTCTGCTGTTCACCATTTCTGGCGCGTTAATATTCTCAATCTCTGCAAATTCGGAATTGGAAGTTCAGCTAAGTGCTAGCCAACTGGAACTCGCAGACTTGCATAATAAGATGCGGATTGCCGAAGAGCAATACTCCTTCGACACTCGAGATCTAGTCGAGACTCCGGCTTCTGAGCCAAAGCTGATTGTGTTTTTTGAGCCAGAGGTAGACAATAAATTAATTCTTACCTTGCAGAACAAGTGGGAAAACCTTGATGGAGTGAAAGATGTAGACTATATTTCCAGCGAAGAGGCTAAGGCTGAATACCTAAACTCGATTTCTCCCGAAGACCTTGTAACTTACGAGTTGGTGAGCAAAACAGATACAGTTTTGCCATCAAGCTTGACTATTCTATCTCAGGACGGTGTTGATTTCATTGCTCTTCAGGATGCAATAACTGCTGATGTGAACAATGAGATTCGAAAGCTAGACTCTGATAAACTACTAATTCAGGTACGTGCTGTGCGCTAGATTCCCAATTCTTGTTTGATTGCATTTGTTAACTTTCGTTTTACGTGGTTGTATGCTTCGCTCCAATCCACTTCCCTTAGCATCATTGGCATACTACTCTTTTCAACTTCCTCGTCGTCAAATAGTAGTTCCAACTGCTTGAGAAGATTTACATCGCCTTCATCATAATTTCTAATAAATTCACGGATAACCTCTGCAATATCGACCACTTCTTTATCTATAAAATAGAGGTCAATAATGTCTTTCTTGCGGTTTCGTCCTAAGATAGCTAATACCTTGAACAAGCCTATGTCCAGTGAGCTCATCATCTTAATACCTTCCCACTCAATGAGTTCGTATCTTGGTGGGTATGCGAATCGGAGATACTCAACTTTTACGCCATTCAATGTACCTACAATATTGTTTTCTCTCATGCTGAGAGATTATTAAAAGATTTTAAAGTACCCTTTTCA
>CAYGMI010000054.1:6870-7585 GCA_964351125.1 uncultured Candidatus Saccharibacteria bacterium
TAACTTCTGCAATTGAGTCAAAGTCGCTCCTCCAAGATCTAGGATCAAATTCTTTGGTGCTAAAGAAATCGAGATCAATAGAGGTTCTATGGCCTATTTGCAGGGCCAAAGCTGTTCCACCTACTAGGTAGAAATTATCTGTAAAGTCTAGTTTGGATAGGTCCTGAATTAATCGAAGACAATCAGTGCTGATGGTCTCTGTGTGCATTTGCATTCCTCCATGCGGAAGTTCAGGATTTGGGACCATAGCTTTGCTGATTTGGTAGAAATATTATAGTTGGATTTAATTACGGAGATTATATCTGATTTAGTATATGTAGAGAACAACCATTTTGCTGATTGGATGGAACCATGATTAATAACGTTTTCAATCACGAACCATTTGTCGCCTATAGTATCAATCTTTTCGAAAGAAGTATCCCAGAAGAGATCCTTAAATTGTGATGGAATTGAAGTATGTTGCCCCATATTGTGGTCTGTTTAATAGAATAGGTTACCTAACATATGATGTCAATGTGGGTTGTAACTTTGTGCAACTAATGTGAGAATATGTCCCAATAATGGGCATAATTAATTTTTTGTTAAGAATATAGTATGTTGGAGAAATTCAAGCAGATCGTTTGGGACTATGTTGTTCTTAGATTGATCGTAGATATAATTTTGTTTTATATAGTTTTGGTTTTTTTAGGTTGGATGGCAGCAAGGGTTCCACTAG
>CAYGMI010000055.1:0-3698 GCA_964351125.1 uncultured Candidatus Saccharibacteria bacterium
TAGACGCAGATAAAGCTGAGCAGCTGGTATATAAATTTGGTGAGGATTGGAATAGGCACTCTAATTACTTTAAATTTTCTGTGTTTAGAAGGGTGAGTGATTTTGATTATGGAATTATCCTACGTCAAAAAGCAGATTCAATCGATTTATCTTGGCGTACTCGTAACTATGGTCCAACAGTAGAGATTATGAAGGTAGCTCAAGCTGCTGGATTTAATGCTGGTGGTCATAGAGGATCTGGAGGTGGAAGCTATGATGGTACAATTGCAGAAGCAAAGTCAGCTTTACTAAAACAGTTAGAAACAGCATTATTAGAATTATCACATGACAGTTAGAACTAGATTTGCACCGAGTCCAACAGGATTCTTACATATTGGTGGAATACGAACAGCATTATATTGTTATGCGTTGGCTAAGAAGCACGAAGGTAGTTTTGTGCTTAGAATCGAAGATACAGATCGAAGTAGGTACGTAGAAGGATCGATCGAAGAGATTTTTGAAATGTTGAAGTACTATTATATAGAGGCTGACGAGAGTGTAGATAAGGAAGGTGAGTTTGGACCCTATATTCAGTCGGAGAGACTTGATTCGTATAAAAAGTATGCCGAAGAGCTGGTGCAAAAAGATGCAGCATATTACTGTTTCTTAACAGACGAAGAGTATGATCAAATCAAACTAAGCAACCAGGCTGATGGAACTCCATTCAGATCTCCGCACCGCAGCTTAACTGCTGCAGAGGTAGCAGAAAAAATGTCGGCAGGTCTGAGCTATGTAATTCGTCAGCGAATGCCAGAAAATAGAGAGATTGAATTCGAAGATGGTGTGCAAGGTAAGATGAGGTTTAATTCTGATGAAGTCGACGAAGGAGTCTTGTTAAAAAGTGATGGGTTCCCAACCTACCATTTGGCGATGTTAGTTGATGATCACCTAATGCAGATTAGTCATGTGTTTAGGGCCGCTGAGTGGGTTTCTAGTATTCCAAAACACGTACTACTATACGAGGCAATGGGGTGGGATATTCCAGCAATGTACCATCTGTCTACTATTCTTGATCCAGGCGGGGGGAAGCTGTCTAAAAGAAAAGGTACAGTATCGGCTAAACAGTTTGTGATAGATGGATACTTACCAGAAGCAATGCTCAACTTCTTAATGCTTCTAGGTTGGTCTGCACCAATCGAGCGTGAATATGGCGAGAAAGAACGCGAGATATTCTCACTTGCAGAATTTGTAGAGATGTTCGACGTTAAAGATCTAAATAAGAGTAATCCAATTTTTGATAGAGATAAGTTACAGTGGTTTAATCAGCAGTATTTAATTAATATTCCTGCTTCAGAGTTAGCAAAGAGATTAGTTAGTTGGCTGTCAGAATATGCGGAACTAGATGTAAGCTACTCCGCAGATATCGAAGAGGACGACAGTCTTGCTGTAAAATTGAAATTAGTAAAAGAAAGAAGCAAAAGCCTGCCAGAGGTAGTAGAGGCCCTTGAATTCTTTTATAAGGCGCCAATAGATATTGATTGGAAGATAAAGCAGCTGAATAGGGTGAATGAGGTAAATGCCAAAGAACCACTTCGTCAGAAAGTTTACGAGTTATTTGATAGCTTCGACACAGATACTACCACTTGGACTCACGAGGTTTGGGAGCAAGGCATGAGAGACATTGCCGATTCACTCGAACTGAAGCACGGTGATGTGTTTATGTTCTTAAGAATAGCGATGGTAGGTGGACCTTTCTCTCCTCCCCTATTCGAATGTCTGCAGATCTTGGGTAAACAGGAAGTGATGGATAGATTGAGCTAAGACTCAATCATGTGCATCCAAGTAATACCCATTTCTCTAGAGATTATTCTTAGGCGATCTATCGTTTCTGGGCTTTTGTACTGTTTGACTGTACAGATCCACCGAAAGAACTCATTTATAAGATGCTCGGTGTAGTCTTGATCATGTTGTGTCAATTCGAATATTCTCAAGAATACATTTGCCACCCCACTTTCTAGCATTTCGTTGAAGGCTACTTCATTCGATAGTAAGAAGTCCAAAAAAGGCTCTGTGATTTCTGTTGCATCTTGAATACGAATAAATATATATCCTGAATTTTGACCTATTTGTTGGGCTTTTTCGTAAGCAGTTTTGATACCTGTCGCAATAACCTCTACGGAATCGGCATGGGTTACTTCTGGGTTCGAGTCTGTGCTGAGATGTTCAAGTATGGCAAAGTATTCGTCTTCTTCTGTATTATTAGTTATTGGGTTATCTGGTTTTCTTGCGATCATAAGTTTAAGTTTGAAGACGTTACAGATCGAACAATGATGGTTGGGGTGTATTCTGAATTTTTAATGGTTGATCAGAGTATTCGAGATACCGGCCGACTAGCCTGCTTTTAGATAAAGTAGAAAGTAGGTTGCTTTGTTCAGTGATTAAGTACTTACCCCTAAGTCCCAAGAATTTTCCAGAAATAAGTTGGGGATTGTCTTTTACTAGATTTATAGGACGCTCTGCTGCCGGAAAAAATATATGGGGATTCTCGAGATGTGAATGTGTTTTCTGTTTAAAGTCTTCGAATGAATTGAAATGGTAAAATTTCTCGAATATTTCACGACTGGATATTTTACTAGTAATACTTTGCCATTCCGAGTATAGTTTAAAAATAGCTTCTATCTTGTCAGGCTTGATGGAAATATATTTAAGTTTATGGCTACTTTTTACTGCCTCTGTGTAGCCGAGTCGCGATATCGCTCTTTCTATTTCCTGGATTTTGAATCCGTCATTTTCTGCAATAAAAGTAGCAATTAGTGCATCTTGTTCTATTGTCCTGAGGATATTTCTAGACTCTACTGCTGTTCCTACTTTAATAATTCCAGGTTGAAAGTATGCCAAATAGACAAGGTGGGGTTTGCTTAGGTGCTTTTGCATCCGTGGATTAATGTCTCCACCATAGAAGAAGGCTTCTTCGAATCCTACTTGTTTAGAGCAGTATATGCATTGTCCAAATGAGTTCCTGGCCTCGTTGTTGAATGGACATTTATGGTAAATGCCTTCTTCGTCATGGTAACCAGTGCAATAGCGAATGTCTGAGAGCATCCAATTAAACTCAAAGTCTTGTAACCCAAATTCTAGAATTTCGTTTTTGGATAGGTCTCTTAAAGAAAGGTATGGGTACGCCAAGGAATTCGGCTTATCTCTCTTCCAACCAATGTAATGTATTTGATGAGTAAATCCTTGTTCTGACATCATTAATTCTAGCATTGCCGTGTCTATTCATTAGACTACGCTCTCGGGGTGGAATGTCATATTCTCTCTCTCTACTTGTAGCTCTGTTTCTTTTGCTCTTTGATGTAAGATATCGGCAGTGCGTACAGTGAATTGGCCATAGACTCCGTTTATATTATCGATGGCTTTATCTAGACTTTTAGTAGCTGGTTGAGTAAACATCTCAAACACCATTGCTGATTCGGAAGTTAAGGAGCTTACTCCAACAGAGACAAGTCGAATCTCTTGTTCTCCGATAGCAAGTCTTTCGAATATTTGGCAGGCAACATTATAGATATCTCTGCCATGTGCTGTGGGAATTCCTATCGATTTAAAACCGTTCATATTGGGAGTTGCACCCCATCCATAGCTCTTCATGTTGGCAGGACGAAGTCCGAGATATATAGTTCTGGCTTCTTGGTTATGCTTACGCAGTCGACGGGCAAGGC
>CAYGMI010000055.1:3708-7104 GCA_964351125.1 uncultured Candidatus Saccharibacteria bacterium
AGATACGCAGGATCGTTGGTAGCTCTACTCATTGTATGCGCATGTTGCATTGACTTTGCTGGTTTATGAATTTTTTCTGGATTGACCATTTCGTAGTGCTCTCCGTTGGCTATTAGCCTAAGTCTAGTGTAATAACTGCCCACAACTTCGCGCATAGTAGCATCAGACATTTCACGTAGTTGTTTGGTTGAGTTGATACCTAGCTGAATGAGTTTTGGTCCACCACGGTAGCCTATCCCCCAAATATCTTGGATAGGGACTTTATCTAGGTAATCAAAGCGTTCTTCCCAGCTGATTTCTGTAAGTCCATCAGGTTTTTGCCAATTTGAGCCTACTTTAGCGAGTAGCTTGTTGGGAGCTATTCCTACAGAACTGCGTAGCTTGAATCCTACCTCTTTAACGATACGGTCTTTAATTTCTTGGGCAATCTCGGCTGCTGTTTTCTTATGCAGATGTAATACATCTGTCAGGTCCATAAATGCTTCGTCAATGCTGTATACCTCTACTGCTGGAGTGTATTCACGCAGAATGTCTACTATCTGACGGTTGACCGAATAGTACTTTAGAGGGTCAAACGGAACGACAATTAAATCGGGGCACAAGGCGCGCGCCTCTAGGCCTCTAGATAGATTTTTGACGCCCCTGGCGCGCGCCTCATAAGACACGGCCACCAAGGCTGAATTTTCGTAGTGGGGATTGCCAACCGCAACAGGCTTATTAGCTATAAAAGGGTTGGCAGTTTGCTCGACAGACGCAAAAAAGGCGTTCATGTCGATATGCATGACTACTCGATGACGCATATTAAGTTGTGGTTTAACTACAGAATCTTATCACGTACTTGGGTTACCAAACTAGTTACCTACCGCTATAAGATATAGAAAGGTGATATAATAGGGGTATTGAAAACTTAATACTCGGAGAGAGTCATGAAAAATCTATTCTATTTGTTCCTTACTTTGTTGGTAGTGTTGGTGGTCGGAGTACAGTTCGTGAACGCGGAAGGCGAAGTGGAGATTGAGTCACAAACCGTTACGATGCGCGCTGATATTGGATACTTTCAAGTAACTGATATGCCCGACTCACGCTTACGCTGTCCGGAAGATCAGGCTCCAATGTTTACTCGTTTGATTGTGAGTGCCGCGAATGTTGATGGCACCGATCTGTATCCTATGAGCCTGCTTAACGACACTCTGTACGATTGGGACTTGATCTACGTCGAAAACCCCAATGAGGTTTCGGGTAAGGTCTACATTGACTATAACCCCGCAACAGGCATCAATAGCCTTACGGCTGGTGGCGAAGTATGTTGGGACATTGAACTACCGTTCACTCGTATCATTAAATTTGCAATTTGGGATGAACTTGCAAATGCCGTCGTTCAACTAGAAGGTATGGGCCCTTATGCCCTACCTGTATACGAACTGCCGGAAGTGATGATGGTGGACGTTCCAACACTGGTGGTGTTTCCCGGCAGTGTGCGAGGTCAAGACTACTGTGATTCTCCACTGGTTAGCTTTATTCTGGCGTTACCCGAAGAATACATAGGAAGTACTGGCTCAATCACAATCGAAGACGAAGAATCACTCTTCGCGGTTGAGTCAACTGGATTAACTAACCGTCAAAGTTATTTGGGGACCTGGGATCACTGTATCTCGGAATACCCTACCGTAAGGATTGACAGCGAGGTAGTTGATCTTGATATTCGCGATACGACAATCGGAGAAGATTTGTATGACACAGTCTTCTATAAGTGGGCATAATAGTTCGGAGTATAGTTTTTCAGTAAAAAATTACGAGTCTTGTGGTAAAACACGAGGCTCGTCTCGTTTTCGTTATTCAGCATAGTTTTGACTGCTATCCCAACTCATTTCTTCTAGCCACCAGTTCATGGTATCTGTATCAAGGCGTATCTTAAAGGCCATGGTGTCGGTAGTTATATGGAACATCCACACTAACTCTCTACCTTTTCGAGCTTTCGTGATCAGGGTCTGACCGGTAACAGTGTGCAGGGTGTTATTCCAGATGAATTTATGGATCTGTGGTCGCTTTCCAGGTTCGAAAACTGCAGAAACTGTAATTTGCTCGTGAATTGGGTCGTACATTACTTGCTACGGCTCTTGGGTAAGATAAACTGTCCTTTATCCCTAAGTTTTTTTCTGATTTTAGACTGAGTACCTGTCTTAGCGTGATCTAACCACTCCCAGTTTACTGTCTCCTTGCTCGAGGTGATTATCTCGACGATGTCTCCAGTTTTTAGCTCCCAATCTCTGGGACGCATAACTTTATTCACCATTGCACCTTGATAGTGGTAGCCAACGTCTGTATGTACTCTAAAAGCAAAGTCTAATGGCGTTGAGCCTTTCTCTAGTCTGAATACCTCACCAATCGGTGTAAATACAAAGATACTATCTGCAAATGCCTTCACTTTATATCTAACTGCTTTTTCTGTATTAGGATCTTGCCATTGGATTAATTCTTTAGTCCAAGTTGTGTCTTTGCCTAGCTCTTCTTTGCCTAGTTTATAGGCTATGTGGCTGGCAGGACCAAACTCGTTAAACTCATGCATTTCTGCTGTTCTGATTTGGATTTCTACTGGGCAGCTGTGATAATCGATTACGGTATGAATAGATTTATATCCGCTTTCTTTTGGTTTAAGAATATAGTCGTCAAATTCTTCTTGATAGAACTCATAGTCGCTTTGGAGCAATCCTAGGCAAAGATAGCAGTCAGAGATATTGTCTACAATTACACGAACTCCGATTAGGTCCTTTAATTTTTGTACATCTTCTGCTTCAAGTTCGTCACCTTCCGAGATATGCTTTCTTAGCAGTTTGCGGTAGGCGCTCATTGGGTTCTTTGTCCTCTGTGAAATACTGAAGTCAGAAATACCCGCATTCTTAAGTAGTTCGGCAATATCACTCTTGAGTTTGTTAATGTCTTTTTGAGTTCTCTGTTCTACCTTATACGTTTCTTCGCGGATTATCTTGTGAGATTCAGGTATTAATGTTCTAAAGGCTCTATCTTCGAAAATCTCTAAAAATTGTCCTAGTCCTAGATATTCGCAGAGAGGCGCATACACCAGTAGGGTTTTATTAGCCTGATTTATTCTGCGTTCCTCTGTTAGCGAATCCCAGCTATCCAGATTATGTACTTTGTTAGCCAATCGAATGATTAGGATACGGATGTCCTCTGTTGAGTTTAGGATGAGTTTTCTAAAGCTATTGGGATTTTCATTATGAGTATCAAATATGCTTGTTTGCTTTTTGAGTGAGGTGAGCCCATCAACGATAAATGCTACTTCTGTGCCAAATTTCTTATCCAGTTCGTCGAGAGTCGCTACCTCTTGCTCGAGTACTTCGTGAATCAACGCCGCTATCACTGAGGTACTGTCCAGAG
>CAYGMI010000056.1:0-1201 GCA_964351125.1 uncultured Candidatus Saccharibacteria bacterium
CTTCATCCTCTTTAAAGTTACCTGCCAGCTTATCTGACATGTCTTCTTTAACAACGTAGTCTATTCCTAATTTCTCAAAAATTTCAGGAACATCTTCTGCTGCTAAAGTAATATAGCGATCCACCTTTACCCCTATCACTCCCTCTACGGCATTTTGCATTGCAGTTAATGGGGGAATATTTTGAGCATCTGCATTGCTGAGAATGTTACGCAATTTAACTTGATTTTTAATTACTGGAGAAAGGATATCAGGATTAATGATGATGACTTTATGGGGTTCGTTCTGCTGAGAAGTAGAAATTACAGCAATAAAGTCCACAAAATAATATCCTTCACTCTCTTGCGTAATCAATACCATGGTATTTACCTTATCACTCACTAGTTCTACATTTAGCCCATCCCAATCCAGCCCACTGATCTGAGGATTTACACTTAAGTATTTAGCTACAGACCCTACCATTATTAGTGACAAAATAAACAAGAGAATACTTGGAATTAATAGTTTTAGCTTTGGTATTTTGAAGTCAATTCCTGGCAAGTATTTTGAAAGTCGGCCATTACCCGACTTATGGTCATCTCTTTCTCTCTGTTTGCCTGGTTTGTTTGTCTTTCTAGGAACACTTCTAGTAGTTCGCCTAAGTTTCTTGTACTGATTCCATAACCAACTCCTCTGTATGTTTGAAGTTATTTGTCGAAATCTATACTTGGGATTCATTTTGCTAATACTTTCTCGAATTCTTCAGGAATAGCACTTTCTGCTTCTATCACATTCCCATCGTGCGATGTCAGAGTTACCTTGTGTGAATGCAACATTAGTCTGTCATAAGGATCTCCTTCATATTTGTCGTCACCTAGTATTGGATACAAAATATGGGCCAGATGTATCCTTATCTGATGTGTTCTCCCCGTTTTTGGGAATGCATCCAGTAATGCATATTTACCTCCAGCATACTCTCTCAACTTGAATTCTGTTAATGCATAATCTCCCCTTTGCTTATCAACTGTTTGCTTACGTACTGTCCAATCATAATTCAAGAAATTTCCCACCTTAACTACCTCATTTGAGTATCTTTTATCCCACCTTCCATTCACTGCAGCAATATACTGTTTTACTACATTCCCTTCCGCAAATTGTTTGGCAAAGTGCCATGCACCTTTTGGGGATATTGCAGCTACAACTAATCCAGAAGTAGCTCTATCT
>CAYGMI010000056.1:1211-6943 GCA_964351125.1 uncultured Candidatus Saccharibacteria bacterium
ATTTACTAGGTTCACGCCATAGTCACCAATTTCATCTGCAAGTGTGAAGTAAAGTGCATTCAAGAATGTATTGCTATCTTTTGAATTACTTGGGTGAACTTTCATGCCATATGGCTTCTCTGCAATGACTATATCGTCATCCTTGTATACTACATTGAGAAGCAGTTCATAGGGCTCTAAATGTTTCCTTTGCATATCACTCTCTGTGATAATTTCTACAACGTCTCCTTCTTGTGTTTTGTAATTAGGTCTATATTCTACTTGGTTATTAACTTTGACACTGCCGTTATCCAAGAATTTACGAATGCTTGTGCGTGAGAAGCCCTCTACATAGAAAGTAAGTAGTAAATCTAGCCTTTTATTCTGATCTTGTTTTGCTACTGTAAACTTGTGATTCATAAATCTGTCCAATAATTAAAGCCATTATACCTGAAACCACTACAATATCAGCCAGATTGAAGTAAAACACAAGGTTTATATAATCACGTACTCCACCAAAAACTATTCTATCTACTAAATTACTAATAGAGGCAAAGGCAATTACGATTAGGATGTATCTGGTTCTTGTGTCATATTCCTCACGAAAAACTTTGAAGAAAAGAAAAAGAAGCAAGAATATATGTACAATAAGTATTAGCATGTTCGAAAATTCAAACCCGTAAATACTTCCAGTGTTTAGAACGTATGGAAAAAATTGTTTCAGAATCAGATCTAGAGTTGATAAGACTAATCCAATTATTACCGGAACTATCATACCCCTCTAATAATTCTATTTCGAATCTGTTCCGTGCTAGAACCGCCCTTATCTTTAAACTTAAATTCGCCAGAGATTATTGGAATGATCACTATGATAAACAAAACCAGAAGAGCAAGAGATTGCCTAAGGGTTTCTACTGGGGATATGTAGGCAAATATCCATATGACAACTTGTAATATAAACTGCTGAATCACAAGCGTCATTAATACATTTTGAGTGGAAAATTTTGAGATACGTTTAAAGTATATGTGTGCTACTGCACCGGCGATAGCTAACACAGTCAAAGATACAAGTTGAAATGCTCTCGCTTGCGCCATTTCTGGCTCAAGTATAAGCAGTTGAACTAAATCAAAGACTAATAAGACTGCGAGCCCTATATTTGAAAAGATTACTGGCCAGAATAGATACTCCTTCCAATCTTCTCTGATCTCGATTGACTGATTTAGGAACTGAAATGCCAAAATCGGTACAAACAAGAAAGACAAATACTCAAATCTTACCCCAAAGAATGTAACTAGCTGCTCTAGCTGAATAACTTGGTAATCAGTGCCCAGTCCGGTAAGAATACCAATTAATCTAGAGACCAAAACAAAGAATAAAAGTGTTATTAGCAATAAATCAAACGCCCTGTAAGGTGAGTTTAAATATGAACGTAAATTGCGCCAGTACAGATATGTTACTGTACTTAGCGCAATTACAAAGACTATATTCAGAAAGAATATCTCCATCTATTTCTTCTTACCTTTCTTTTTGTTTGATTTCTTATTTTTCTTAGATGAGTTATTTTCTTCAGCTTTAGATTTGGACTTAGATTTATCGTCCTGAGATACCACTCTATCTTCTACGTCTTTCTTTTCCTTGATATCTTCCTTCTTTGGTTCCTCACCTTCAACCTCTAGCTGCTGAGTAGAACTGTTTATCGACTTATTTACTACACTCCCCACTGATGAAAGTGATTTCTTAAATCTAGATCCCAATCCTGCTATCACTGTTGAAGTGCTATCAGTCATTCTCGTCGAGTCTGTTACTGGGGTAGCTTTTTGTACTGCAGAATCCTTCTTCAACTGCATAGAATCACTATCAGAATCCCAGGAAACATCTATATTCATATCTGGAGAAGTAGATGTAATTTGCTTAGGATTAATACTAAGCCCAAAAGTCATTTGAACTTCACCCTCGTCTCCAGTGAAATGCACTATTGGTACTTGTACTCCGCCTAAATGATGCTGATGCCCTTCATTATCCAGTACTGCAATATCCGACCATTCTTCATGCTCAGGTCTTACAATAAGGTAAAGAATAAACCCTGGAATATTAAGAGGTAATACAAACAAAGTGAATAGGGTTGCAACCAGTACGCTCTTAAATTTCTTTCTAGCGTCTATAAATACCCAACCACAAAACATCAACCACATTACAGCAATATATAGAAATACTCCTGTAAGCAGTCCAATATAATCCACTTCTGCATCTAGGAGTTGTGTTATTAGATCTAACATATATATTATTTAATAATTAGTTAACTATACTCGACTTACGTAATCGCCCGCATCTGTGTTTATTTTAACTATATCTCCCTGCTTAATAAATAGCGGAACGTCTATTTCTAAGCCTGTTTCTAGTTTAACCTTCTTGCTAGGGTTTCCAGTTGTGTCTCCAGCTACTGCATCTGGTGATTCTACGACCTCAAGTTCTATAGATTTAGGTAACTCAAGACTAATTGGCCTATCTTCTAAGAAAAGTGCGACAGCTTTTTGTCCTTCTTTCATATAACCCATCATATTGCCTAGATCAGCAATAGAGAACCCGAATTGACTATAGTCCTCACTATCCATGAAGTAAGCTTGAGTATCATCGGAATACAGATACTGCACTGTACGTTTTGATACATCTGCCTCTTCAACCGAATCTCCACTGTTAAAACTTTTAACTGTGATAGTTCCAGATTCGATATCTTGAACTTTTACCTTTACGGTTGCAGGGTTTCTACCTGTCTTTATGTGATTGTATTCAATAACCTTCCACGTTTTGCCGTCCTGAGTATAGACAACACCGACGCGAAGTTCATTAGAATTTAGAATATTCGCCATATATAAAACTTAATTGTTAATTAATATGGCAACAAAGCAATAGATAGTTAATTTGGCAATTTCCTTATAAATACCCGGGGAGGGACTTGAACCCTCACGAGGTATAACCCTCACCGGATTTTGAGTCCGGCGTGTCTACCATTCCACCACCCGGGCGACTTTAAAAGGCATAGTGAATTTAGCATTAATAGTCTTTGTTAACAAGCATTAACTGGATCGAAACCTACACCTATGATAGAATCCACAGCCTTGGGATGTAGTTCAACTGGCAGAGCGCTTGTTTTCAAAACAAGAGGTTGAGGGTTCAAGTCCCTCCATCCCAGCTTAAAATCCAGGATAACTGGTGGGGGTATTTCTAATACCCCCTTTACCCTAATCCATGTCTACATACTTAACTATCTTCTCCTCGAACTTGATTACTACCCTACCAATAGGTCCGTTTCTATGTTTAGCAATAATCACGTCAGCTTCATCTCCTCTTTCTGTATCCGGATTAAATAGTTTTTCTCTACTTAAGAATAGTACAACATCTGCATCCTGCTCGATCGATCCTGATTCTCTCAAGTCTGACAATTGAGGAAGGTGATCACTTCGACTCTCTACCGAACGGTTTAGCTGTGATAATGCAATAATTGGCACCTCTAGCTCTCTAGCAAGTATTTTTAGTGATCTAGAGATCTCTGCGACCTCGGTTGCTCGACTGTCTGAACTTCTTTTACCGCTACCCTGCATCAGCTGTAAGTAATCGATTATTATTAGATCTAATCCTTGTTCAATTTTTAGTTTTCGAGCCTTGCTGCGAAGCTGCATAGCGGTTATTCCAGCAGTATCATCAACAAAAATCTTTGATTCTGAAAGCCTTCCTGTTCCTTCAGCTAACCTACCGTATGCTGCATCTGTCATCCTACCCATTCTTAGATCCCATAGAGGAACCCTAATCTCCTGAGAAAGAAGCCTAGAAATAACTTGAATATCAGGCATCTCTAAAGAGAAAATTCCAACACTCTTACCTTCGTGTACAGCTGCATGCCTTGCAATATCGAAAGCAAATGCACTCTTACCTACAGAAGGTCTAGCTGCAATGATAATTAAGTCTGATGTATGTAGACCTCCTAAGATTCCATCGACGGCCTTTATACCAGTAGGTATTCCACGCATAGCATCCGGATTCTTACTGTACTCTTCGGTTAATTCAAAATGCTTCTCTATTAATCTTGCCGCATCAACAAAATCAGTAGTCATCCCGTCTTGTGAAAGCGAGAATATATCTGACTCTAACTCATCTAGAATATCCTCAATACTCTTCTCTTCTTCCCTAGATTGTAAGTCCAGCTTAGACGAGAAGCTAATAAGGTTCCTTCTGACGCTAGTTTCCTTTACTAGATTGGAATATTCTTTTACATGTGCAGATGTTGGCACTGTAGCTATTAGCTCTGATAAATAAGAGCTTCCGCCTGCCTGAGAAAGCTTATTCCTTCTTTTAAGACTTGAAGTCAAAGTCACGACATCTATGGGTTTGGCGTGCTTGTATAGATCTATTAGCGACTCATAGATTAATTTATGTTGCGGTGAGTAAAAATGCTCAGGCATCAAAGAATCAGCAATGAAAGACAGAGCTTCTCCATCAAGTAGTACCGATCCTAGTACACTACGCTCTGCATCTAAATTGTGTGGAGGTATACGATCAGACAATTGACTAGTTTTCTAGCAAGTATAAAGAGATCACAGGCTCTTCTTCTATAAAGTCTTCCTCAGAGAACTTAAGCTTCTTCTGAGGCTCCTCGGCAGTTAAATCTGTAGATTTAGAGACCTGTTCTATACTTTCATAATTAATGGCAACAACAGCTGCTGGATTGAACTTAGTAATGACTGCTTTAACATTGTCTCTTTGAGCTACGTTTGTGATTAGAACATCTATTCTACCTATCAAGTCCTGTTGATCTTTTTTGATTGATCCAAATTTACTATCAATAAACACCACATTAACTCCATCAACGTTTATTGCGACAATATCCGCTATACCAACTGGCTCTGACTTCGATTCAATTCCAATAATAGATATGTCGGAGTATTCATACTCTCCTGGTCTAAACACCGAGTTAGGGTCCTTTATAAATCCAACAAGTAATGTTTTCTCTGGCTCCTTAACCTTAGACATGTCTGCTTCTCCATAAGCGAATACAGCACTGCCGGTAGATGAAGACAGCTCAATTAGGTTATTACTTAGCTTTTTGATGTTCATTTGTCGCGCCTCTAATAGAAATTAAATTATCGTTATAGAATACCAGACAAGTTTAGCGCATACAAGACACACCCTCTCCCAATTGTTACAAAAGACTCACTTTTATAGGTTAGTGTACTAAATTTGATAATTTACGTATCAATTAGTAATAGAAGGTGGGGAATTTTGACAAATAAATGACTTGTTTTGCAAAAAAGTTCTGCTATAATCACCTGCTATGAAAAAACAGATTCACCCAGAATACAACACAAAAAGCCAAGTTTTATGTAACTCATGCAAGACCCTTTATACTTTTGGGTCAACAGTTGCAGAGGGTAATGTAGAAGTATGTGCTAATTGTCACCCTTTCTATACTGGCAAGCAAAATACACTTGTAGACACAGACGACCGTATTAAAAAGTACAAGGAACAGCTTGCAAAGATCGATACCAATCAGGTAGTAAAGAAGCGTAAGAAAGTAGCTGCTAGAAAGAGCAAAACAACCCAAGTAGGTTCAGGTCCAAAACTGACTCTACACGACATGCTAAAGCAGGCTTCAAAGTAACCGGTTTGGTTTTCTGATCATTCAGTCACATGGACTTCGAGATTCCAGAGGTAAACATCCACAAGTATCAAGAAGAGCTAGACTCTTTAAACAAACAGA
>CAYGMI010000057.1:0-1046 GCA_964351125.1 uncultured Candidatus Saccharibacteria bacterium
CAAATATCCGTGCAGAGCATGTCAAAACTTTAGAGTTCACAAAAGACTCAGAACTAACAGAGAGGGGTGACTGCATTATCGGAATAAGGGCTGATTTTGATGCGTCAGAATTAAAGAAGTTTGCGAAAAAAGTGAGGTTTGAGTGTTCGGTGGTAGATCCGGAGACAGATGAGAAGATAGTATCTGTGTTTAAGTGCAAGGTTAATCCCGAGTTTAATAGCGATCATGAGGTGGTGTTACGCAAAAGTGGATTCCAATCGGAGCGAACTTACGGACTTGGCCTTAATAGAGGTGCTAATAATCTAGATAGAAGGATGGTAGAAGTACTTCAAAGCCCCGAGGCGGTAATGCTGATTACAGTGAAGTCAGGTTGGGCAGACTGATGATATAATCGCTTATAGATTGAGGTTAGGAGGATAAGGTGGAAAAGCTTTTATTGGTAGGCGAAAACGGTATAACTAGTTATATTTCTAGGTGGTTAGCTCTACTAATTCCTAGTTGGAATATCATCTGTGCTCCAGATTTTGTAGGACATGGAGCAAACGAATACGATTTCGTTATTGCCCAAGTGCGTTCTGGGTACACAATCGTGAATTATCAAAATCAGTTGGTTGGCATGGGGGTAGATAGGAGTAGACTGGCGATTATCACGGATACCGATTCATCTAGTATAGATAAGGCCAGTATCCACTTTTCCAAGGAACCACGAGCTAATTCAGCTTGCAAAGTATATTGCAGGAGAAGAGTAAATCTAAGAAATTATATTAGGGTACAAACAGAGCTTTGTACCCTAAACTTTTTTACCCCTAGTTGTTAGAATACTTTAGTGTACGCATATCATGGGGGAGAGAGATGGCAGTATCGTTGCTCATTGTACAATCTTCGGTAACTTCTGCCTTAAATACTAAGCAGCTTCTGCGAGATCAGATAAGCGAATTAGTGATTACTAGCAAAGACCACGATCAGATGATTGGTGGTAGGTTTGATTATGTGATCATTGACTTCGTAAGTGCTGGTATTCTGACAAACACTCTAGTAAAGCTTCG
>CAYGMI010000057.1:1056-6931 GCA_964351125.1 uncultured Candidatus Saccharibacteria bacterium
TACGAGATGAATATGAAGCGGGTATTTGTTGTAGGAGAAGAAAAGGATAGAGAGACCGTCCAGTCTAGAGACTTGATGTTTTTTTCGAAACCATTCACCGAGGTTGTAGCAAAACAGATTGCGGACAACATCACCACAGCTGGGGTGGCTTAAGCCCCAGCATTACTTTAGCTTTCTGTTATAATTCTCTGTTAATTTATATTATTGTCGACGGACTTCTCGGAGAAGTGGTTCAAGACCTGCGAATACTTTGTTTGTAGATCCTGAATCTCTCCTTCGAATTCCCAAGACTAACCAAAGTTTATGAAAGTAAAAGAGATGACTATCCCGACACCAGAGGGAGATATAACTCTGTCTACAGGAAAAATGGCACTATTGTCACCTGGAGCAGTATTCCTAACTAAGGGTGGAACAACAATTTTCGCCTCAGCTACAACAGATTCTCGCGAATCAGATAGAGATTTTTTACCTCTAACTGTGGAGTATCTAGAAAAGATGTATGCCAACGGCGTGATCTCAGGTTCTAGAGTTAACAAACGAGAAGGTTTCCCAAGTGAGAAAGCTATTATTGCCGCGAGACAGGTAGATCACACAATTAGACCGCTATTCCCAAAAGATTACACACGAGCAACAAACATGATCGTGACAGTAATGACAGAAGATGGAGTAAATAATCCTGAAGAACTCGCAGTTCTAGGATCCTCAATAGCAATGATGATGTCTGGAATCCCTTTTGATGGACCAGTATCAAGTGTGATTATCGTAGTTGATCCACAAGGTGGACTACATGTTAATCCACCTAAGAATGCTGATCATTCAGACTTCTTGGGAGAATTTGTAGTTTCTGGAGGACATGGAAGAGTATTGAATATTGAGGGTTGGGGTAAAGAGTTGGCAGAAGAGAAGATGGACGAAATCCTGGATCTCGCAATGCAGAGAATTACTGAACTTAACAAAGCTCAATTGGAATTTGTGAAGGATATCACTTTACCAACAGTAGAGTATGTTCCTTTCAAAGTGGAAGAAGATAAGGTTGAAATTGTTAAGAAAGCAATTGAGGGTAAACTAGAATCTGTGCTTTACAACCCTGATAAGCCTTCAAGAGATGCTGACGTAAACGCGCTAACAGCAGAGACAATCAAAACATTAGTAGAAGACGCAGGAGACGATGCCGAAGTAACAGCTCAAGATGTATCTATGGCAATTGATAAATTGTCTCAGAAGATTATGCGTCAAAATATTCTAGATAGTGAAAAGAGATTCTCTGGCAGAACTCTAGACGAGGTACGAAAATTGACTGCAGAAGTTGATCTACTACCAAGTGTTCACGGTACAGCATTATTTAGCCGAGGTCTTACTCAATCACTATCAATCACAACGCTCGCTGCGCTCGCTCGCGGTAATGTTCTAAACGACCTAACTGGACGCGATGACATCGAGCCATTTATGCACCACTATAGCTTCCCTCCGTATTCAGTAGGAGAAGCAGGACGTGTTAGCTACAAGCCAGGCAGAAGAGAAATAGGTCACGGTGCTATTGGATACAATGCTATTAAGCACTTACTTCCAAGTGAAGACGACTTCCCATACAGCATGCGTGTTGTATCAGAAATTATGACTTCAAACGGTTCAACATCTATGGCAGCAACTTGTGCAGCTAGTATGTCTCTAATGGCAGCTGGTGTTCCGCTAAAGAAAGCTGTTGGTGGAATTGGAGTAGGTCTTATAACAGGAGATGATGCTCAAGATCAGTATAAACTGCTTCTAGACATAGAAGGTGTCGAAGACTTCTTTGGTGATATGGACTTTAAAGTTACCGGAACAGACGAAGGTATCACAGCTATTCAGTTCGAGACTAAGCTAAAAGGCGTAAAACCAGAGATTCTAAAAGAGGCATTCAGACTTTCTCGAAAAGGAAGAATGCAGGTTTTAGATGTGATGAATGCTGCAATCTCTGAACCAAGAGCTGAAATGGCACCAAATGCTCCGAAAGTTCATAGAATGACAATTAATCCAGAATTTATCGGTGCAATCATCGGACCAGGTGGAAAACACATCAAAGAGACTATCGAACAAGGTAACAAGCTTGGAACTGGCCCAATGGAGATCGATCTTCACGATGACGGTACTGTGATTATCACAGCATCTAATAAAGATCAGATGGACTACGGAATCAAAGTAATCTCTGACATTGCAACAGAACCAGAAGTAGGTGATATCTTCGACGGAGTTGTCGAAAGCGTTATGCCATACGGTGCATTTGTGGCACTTGGAGGTGGACACTCAGGACTTGTACATGTTTCAGAGATGAGCAATGAATTTGTAAAAGATCCAACTACGATCGTAAAGCAGGGTGACAAGGTAAAGGTAAGGATGATCGGTGCTGAGAGAGGAAAAATTAGTCTATCGATGAAACAAGTCGAAGAGTAAAATAGCTAAATGAATAAGAGTCTTGCCCAGATAATAACTTATACCGCTGAACCAATAATCGTTTTGGCACTATTGGTGTTTGGCCTAATATATGGCCAACCACCAACAGCTGCTTTAGCTGGACTGACATTTATGATTGTAGGATTCTTCCCACTTTCTGTCTTCTACGTGAAAGATTATCTAAAGTCTCGTAGAAACACGATAGATCCAGGTCGTAAAGAGCGTAATGGCCTATACCTAACTGGAGTATTTAGCTTTTCTTTTGCCAGTATTATCTTTGGTTCTGCTATTATGCAGAACGAACTTTGGTTTTACATGAGTATGTTGTTTGCTGTTTTCTTTGCTCTGTTCTACCTTGTAAACCTATATTTTGACAAAGCGAGTTTTCATGCGGGGAGTTTCGTACTTACTGTAGTAGTTTTAACATCACAGGTAGATTCAAACTTTGCACTATTATTAGCATTGCTACCACTATTGTTTTGGTCCAGACTAATTATGCATAAGCATGAATGGGTAGAACTGATGTGGGGACTCGCTCTTGGATTGTCGGTAGGCTTATTAGCTTGGGCAATCTAATTCCAACTGATCTATAGAAAGTAGTAAAGATGACAGCGCTTGTACGTAGCGCTATTAGAAATATGACCGACTTGCTCACGAAGGAGCAGACCGAGATCTTAAAAACCGCCAGCTTATTAATGGTGCCGGCTTTGCTATCCAAATCACTTGGATACGTATACATTCTATTGGTTTCCACTCAGCTAGGTAATGGAATCGAGTTAACAGACTTCAACACCGCAAATGCAATTCCAGAAATGCTTACTAATATTTTACTACTGGGGGTAGTCAGTGCTGTCGTAATTCCTGTCTTTATTGATGCCAAAGAACACAAAGGAGAAAGAGGTTTTTTGAATGTTTATAATACATTGATTACTGTAGTGATGGCTATTTTCTTAGCAGTAAGCGTATTGATGATCTTCTTCGGACCTCAACTACTTTCACTATTTACCGATCTGAGTGAATATCCTGGTAAGTTAGATCGAGTTCTAGCGATGATGAGATTTCTGATGGTACCTAACTTTATTTTAGGTATTAGTATGTTCATTAGCAGCGGGCTAAATGTATATCATCGAATTCTAGTGCCTCAGCTCGCTCCTGTGTTGTTTAATATAGGTAGTATTTTCTCTGTACTATTTCTACTTCCTCTAATGAACTATAACCCATGGGCATTGGTGATTGGTGTCTTCCTTGGCTCTATTCTACATCTGATAATCCAGGTCCCTCTGATTAGGATGCTCGGGGTTAAATATACTCCCACTCTAGATTTTCAGGATGAATATGTTCGCAAGGTGGCGAAGCTTGCCTTGCCTCGTGGAGCAGCCTTTGCCGCTGAGCAATTCGCATTGTTATTTACCAAGGCTGTTGCTTCTAGCATTTTACTTGTACGTGAAGTCGGAGGAACAGCAGTGCAGGTGACAGCGATTAATGTGCTTACCTATGCGAACTCTTTAGCCTTGGTAATCCCTTCATTATTTGGGTACTCATTCGCTGTGGCATCTTTTCCGACAATTTCTAAGCTATATACGCACCAAAGATATGAAGAAATCTCGGAGATAATTGCTAGAACACTAAACCAAATCTTCTTTCTAGCAATTCCTTTTACTGCCGCAGTCGTCATCCTACGTTTACCTGTAGTTAGGCTGACATTTGGTCTACTGCCAGGGACGGCCTTTACTAGAGAGGATTCAAGCTTGGTTGCGTGGGTTCTATTATTCTTAGGTCTAGGATTAGTATTCACTAGTGGTAAGTGGTTTCTTTACAGACTATTTTATGCCGCCAAAGATACTGTAACTCCTTTATGGATCGCTTTGGCTGCACTGATTGTGTCAGTGCTTTCGACAGTGTTGATGACTAATCTGTTTAGTCATAATACAGAGTTGTCTGTTAGTGGTATTCAGTTTACTTTAGAGAACTTCTTAATAAGAGGTAACTCGGCTGCTGCGATAGGAGGTCCAGCACTTGGTATTACATTAGGTACAATATTTGAATACTTCGTGTTATTGATAATGGTGCATAAGAGGGTTACAAGACTTGATGTGTCTTATATCCTAGACGGGATGTTAAGAAAGCTTATCCCAACAGTATCGATGATTGGTCTTATGTACTTTATGTATAAAACTTGGGAGTATCTTTCGTTCCCAATTGATGCAGAGCCGGGCTTTCAAGGTTCGACTACATTCAACCTGATTTTGCTGACAACTTTAACTACATTTACTTCTTTCATGGTCTACTATTTGCTGTGCTATTTGTTCAGAGTAGAAGAGTTGAGAATTCTGAGAAGGTTCTTAAACCCTATATTTAAGCTTGGTGGATTGCATATCTACGACTAGTTTTGTTCTATTGCTCTAGATAGTACAATAGACTATTAATGAGTAAGCATGGACGACCAAACTCAAGATGCAAATGAAATAGTTGGAGAAGCAGCTGACAATATTTTGCCACCGCTGCCAACCGAGAATCGTCCAAATCCAGATCTGCCAGAATTGCCAGGGCTTCCTTTGACTCCTGAGCAGCAAAAAGAAGCAGAGAGACAGAAGCTTGAACTAGAAAAACAAGCAGAAATAGAGGCCCAAAAAGAACTTATTCAAAGAGAAAAAATGGAGAAGGAAAAAGAACAAAAACGAAAAGAGCGAGAAGAGGAGCTTGAACGTAAAAGGGAGGAAGAGCAAAGAAGAAAAGAACGTGAACGCAGAAGGCAACGCGAGGCTGAATTCGATGATGAAGACGACTACGATCGCCCCCGCAGAAAGAAGCGCAGAGGAATTCTGAGGTTTCTGTTCAACTGTCGTTGTATGGGTTGTGGCTGTGCGCTGTTAATTGTGGGCTTAGTGGCGATGGTGGCTTTTGTTCTAATATCCAGACCTCCGCAGATAATTAACCCAGTAAAAGACTGGTTGAATTCCGGATTGGAGAGTGTTGAGCATGACGGAACTTCTTTAGAAGGAGCTTCAATTGAGCTGAGCCGCCAAGTACAAGACTTTAAGGTTGGTGAAAATGAGCTGGTTGTTACCGAATCTCAGCTAAGACCAATAGTTAACGAAAGGCTCGCGCAACTACAAGTTGTGGATATCAATGTGGATATTGAAGATGGGGAGTTAAAGTTGTTTTGGGATGCCACGCCATACGAAGATGCGACACTTTGGGTAGTTTTGAAGTTCCAGCCAAATGCTAACGAAAATCCAGAGCTTACTTATATTGGTACTGAAAGACTTCCAGTTCCGGGCTTACTAAATGAGGCAGCCACAAGGATTGTATTAACTGCACTAAATGCCGCAGGAATAACCCAAGAGTCAGATTTGGTAGAGGTATTAATTCCTCTCCCAGACAATGTGAATGTCAGCTCAGTTCGCTTTCTAAAAGACGAAATGCATATAACAATCAACGTCTC
>CAYGMI010000058.1:0-1635 GCA_964351125.1 uncultured Candidatus Saccharibacteria bacterium
CTAACCCATCAGGGTTTTCTGCTTCATCATGTTCGAGATCTTCTTCGTCTACGTATTCTTCAACGACTTCTGGTTTCGTAGTGGCTACTTGCGCCAAAACCGAAGTTTGTCGTACTTTGGTGCGTTTTGGCAGACGGACCGACAAAGCTTTTAAATTTAGTGCCTTTACCCGTTCGAATGGAATCCAGCCGTAAAGCTTTTTCCATTCGATACTAGAAATTCTAGCTGATAATTTCTCCGTCCAGCTAAAGTTCAACTTCGGCAAAGACCATTCGATTTGCTGAAAATCTTCCCAGTACCAGTTTGCATAAGTCCATACCGATTTGTAAGGACCATACTCAGTGGTACGCCACATGGCAAGCATTAGTGCTCCGCCAAGTAGCGTTAGTAGCAGTTGGATCAGAGCAAACACGAGTACCTGGGGTCCAGCAGTCAAAAAAAACTGCTGTATGGCAATCACAGCACCAGCAAATGTCAAGATGAACAAACAGGGATAGTATGAAACTTCCTGCAGTTCATCAATCGCATAGCCGAATAACCTGTTGATCATTCCGCCATAAAGTAGAGCCAATACAGCCCAAGCATATGGGGTTATGTCTACTATCCACAGCAGGTTCTGATTAACAGGCGCTAACCCAAGCCAATTCAGAACGATATTCAAAACAATAATCAGTTGCCACAGCGTCAGCATCTTGAAGGGCCAATGCTGGGCAAACCACTCAAGTTCAATTGTAAATTGCACAACCGAACGAACCATGATCCATACCCACCCTAGAAGAGTGGCAATGAATCCCGACAGCACTTCCAGAACTGGAGTGCTTTCTACCACTTCTTGTTCTTGGTAGGTGGTCACGGGTATTTCTCCTTTTATTTGATATTCGAGGCGTCAAAGATCTATTTACAAAGGCCGCCTCTAAAAAATTAGATATATACAGTATATCTTAATTCTTGACATTTAACAACTATAAGATATATAATAATTATACAACCGCACTTCGATGCAGGCACATTGAGAAGAGGCAAAAAGGAAAACTAATATGGCAACCCTAAACAGATTGTCGCGGGAAAGCTGGACCATCTATCCGAATATCATAGTAACTATACTTGTTGTTATTGCCGCAATTTACGCGTCTTGGACTAATGGAATTCAAATCGCATCAGCCGATTTCGTAACAGTTTACAATGCTCAACTACCTGAAGGGTTTTATATCCCAGAAGTAGGAATATTTTTGATTTTCTGTGCGAACTGGGGTTTCGTTATAGTGTCGCTATTGTGGCGATTCACGGATAACGTTAAAGGTGACGATAAAATTCTAGAAGGTCTAGTAGATATTCTAGTCGGTATATCCCTCTACCTTGCAACGTGCGGAATTCAGGACATTGTCTGGGCTTACACTACCAGAGGATTGCACGACACTAGTCAGCATTTCTTCCAACCACAAGACGGAGCAGAAATGCTTGACCGCGCAGTTTCAGGAATCGGATGCGTAGGGCTTGCAGTTGCATTGGCACTAGTGGTCACCTTCATAGTGATTCGCTCACGTAAAAATGCGTAGCCCTTACCAACAAAAGCACCACTTCTCTACAGGAGAAGACGTGCAAATTTGCCTCTTCTCCTTTCAATTTTTCATCATA
>CAYGMI010000058.1:1738-6841 GCA_964351125.1 uncultured Candidatus Saccharibacteria bacterium
TTATTAATTAATTAGCTGAAACCGAGATTCGAACTCGGGACCTCACCCTTACCATGGGTGCGCTCTACCAGCTGAGCTATTTCAGCGTTTCAAGGCGATTATAATCTACATTTCCAGCGGTGTGAATAGTTAGGCTATAATCCAGGATATTATTCTCTTCAAATGGATGATGACACAACTAGTATAAAGGATGGTATAAAAGCTACAAGTAAATTACTAGAAATTATTCAAGAGACGTTAGCCCCATTCAATCTAAAGAGACAGGCAAATGTAGTATCTGAAATACCTAAAATATTGGATTCAAGTCTACCTCAAGGTGTAGAAATAGATAACTATGAAGTAGTCGATGGAAAAATTAACATGACTGCAAGCAGGGTTATAACAAGGAGATTTAAAGAAGAATATCGTAAACAAATAAATATAGATGCAATAAGTGAAGTTGCAGTTAAGGAACTTCAGAATATACCTGATTCAGAAGTCGCAGATGAACCAATCAATACACAATGGTGGTACAACTATTGGGATAGGGCAAGTAATATAGAAGAAGAAGAGGCGAAAGCGATATGGGGGAAAATCTTGTCTAGAGAGGTCATCAAACCTGGGAGTTTTTCACTCAAAACCCTTGAGATACTTGGTTCAATGCAGAAGCAGGATGCAGAATTATTCAGGAAGATAAAAGAAAGGATCATTTTTACCGGGAGCGATTCGGTACCTGCAATAATATTCAGATACGAGGATAAAGATTTAAGTTATATGGAGCTAACAGATCTAGCAGAGCTTGGCTTAATTTACTCCGACCTGTCTAATCTAATCTATAAAATTGAACCTCATCCAGACCTCCCCTTCTTAGGGTTTGAGTATTCCGGTCAAGCTGCAATATTTAAACATAGCGAAAATAAAAGATTTGAAATAAAAATATACAAACCTACCAGAGCTGCACTAGAAATTAGTAAGATAATGGACAATTCATTTAACCAAAACTATTGGGGTAGCTTCGTGAAAGAGATTAGACTTAGATACCCTGATACATTGACAGGAAAGGCATCGTATCATAAAAGTGGTACTCTTAAAGGCATAAGTACTAAAACACAAAATCCCGTATAAACGGGATTCTCTGATGCCCACTCGAGATGGCTGGAACTAATAGTTCCCTGCTACAAGTGGTGCGCCGCAGTCCTACCCCACGGGGTAAAAGTCATATAGGCATACCATTTTAAATGTATCGAACTTAGTTATGCACCACCTCTTGTAGGCACTTTTATTCTACCACAACTTTAGCTGATCCCTTCTTATCAAGAACTTCCATTTTGGTACCCTGATTCCACATATAATCGAACATTTGCTTTTGCATCTCGGCCAATTGGGGATTATGGATCTCTACTCCAAACAACTCCCCCGCATCGTAGGTAAGCATTCCATACACGTCGTTATAGATAAATAACTCGAATCTCATTTTTATTTTCTCTTCTGGAATGTACCTGATCTGCCAATATTTCTCTACATACTCAGATATGTCAGTCCAACCTTCGAAAAACTTTTCGTTAGTAATCTGCCTTGTGTGAATTTTCCTCACCAAAAATTCAGACCTCACTTTTTCTGCAAATTGCTGCCCTAGATACTGCCCCAGATCTGAGATCTCGTAAATCCTTATCTCGTCTTCTGCCGTCAATGTATTCCATACTAGTTGACGCAAGCCAGCAGTGCCGCGGTAATGTACAACTTCCGACTTGTCTGGACTAGTGCCCCTCTGCTCTTCCAGCTGAGGAATAAGCCCTGATAAAGAAGCTGCTAGCTTTGCCAATTCGACCTCTTTGTCTGCAACCAACTTATTTAGCTGAGCAGGATTAACTGCCTGGAATAATTTGCCAAGCTCACCTTCTAGCTCTCTGACCATTTCTTTTTCTATCAGTCTTTCCAATACCCTGTACATCCGTGTGCGTGCAGCCTTAAGCTCACGACTTAACTGCAAAGCAGTCTTTGCTCCATCAGAATTGAGCAATAAAAACACCTCGGACTCTTCAGCGCTTAGTCCAAAGTTTTCTAACTCATTTATTAGGTTGTCCGAATTTTTGGACATCATGTATATAGACTAGCACACCAAGGATAAAATGTAGTAGATCGTTTAAAAAGGAGTAATAAAATGAAGCGTACAGAGAATTCAGAGCAGGTCGCTATCACCGACTACAACAAAAGTAGCTATACAACTGATCGAAACCTTCTGGTTGGCTCACCCTGCTACCTATATGTAGAAGCCAAGAAAGGAGTAGCTAAGTTTCCTCTAAGAACAATTGATGAGGACTTATTGAATCTTCTGCTTGAACTAGGTGAAGACCCGAACTACTCCATCCTATGCAACCTGCGTGCAGAGGGCCCAAATCACTCGATTTTAATCATCCCTAAAGATAAAAACTATGGGAGGGTTATCGACTTGATAAACGATAAAGCCTATAGATAAAAGCTATTGGCTCTTACGGCGATGTTTCACATCGCCGTTTCTTTTATTTTACTTGTCTGATAAAATCATTCCGAACCTATGCTGGCTTAGCTTAGTTGGTAGAGCAGCCGCCTTGTAAGCGGCAGGTCCTGAGTTCGAGTCTCAGAGCCAGCTTAGTTTTCTCTTCATTTACTGCTAGAATCCCTGATGAATGTATTAGGACGTAATCCCACAACAGAACTACTAAGGTCTGACCTTTACCATGCAACTAAAGTAATGTTGCAAGAAGGAATTAACGAGGACGGAAAGATCGCAGAGATAATAGAACTTGCAAATGTGAAAGGAGTTCAACTCGAATATGTGCCACGGAAAGTTCTAGAAGGTAAATCTGGGGGAGAGCCTCACCAAGGAGTAGTTGCCATAACTTATATCGAGCCTAAAAACTTCTCAGAGAAATCTATTGATGCTCATTATGGTTCATATATCTATATCAGAGAAGCTCAATATGAACATAACGTGGGAGCCATAATCAGGACAGCCGAAGCAGCGGGACTAGCGGGAGTAATAATTCCTCCAAAGCAAGATCTAACACCTGTGGTTGTAAGAATATCCATGGGAGCAATCTTCCATATTCCAATCTTCAGTGGATCGCTCTTCCCTACTATTAAAATCTGTAAGAAAAATGGTCTAGATATTTCGGCGATTGAACGTAACGAAAACGCAACAATCTACAATAGTAATCTTTCCAACAATAATTTACTTATCATAGGTGGTGAGGATAGATCCATTAGTGATGAAATAGCAAACAAGTGTGATCAGGTCGTGTCTATTCCACAAAAAGGAAAAGTAAACTCCTTAAATATGAGTGTTGCTGCAGGGATAGCAATATTCGAGATGGTAAGACAACAAAGCGAGGGGAAGATATAGATATGGTACCTAAACTCCAGAAGCCTCCTTCACAATAAGTTAGAGCAGAAAGTTGTTTACCAGTAGCATTTATACTGCTATAATCGGCCTGCGAATAAGTTTCCCTTAAGTTTAAAAGGTAATATGGCAAGTAAAAGAAAAAGTTTAGCGTATCGACTGTTCCATCCTGGAACTGGACACCACTATGTGGTTAGACTAGGTCGTACCGCTTACGATAAACTAAAAGACGTGAAAATCAAAAAGCACAATCCTGTGCTGAAAGAACACGCCTTTTACGAAATAAGAAAGATTAAAAACGCTAAGTAACGGGGATTGAGACTGACGATGCAGGCGTCGGTTAAGTGGTAAACCACCGGTCTCCAAAACCGGGACTGCTGGTTCGAGTCCAGCCGCCTGTGTATTTGAAGCATATGAACAGATTAATCAAACTACCAACAAATATTGCCCGTTTTTTTAGAGAAATAGCTGCTGAGCTACGCTTGGTAGAATGGTTAACTCTGAAGCAGGTGATTGAATATACCTTACTAGTAATTCTAGTGACTGTATTCGTAGTCGCTCTCGTCACACTGATGGACGCCTTACTAGTAGCAGGAAGAAGCGGATTACTAAACAGATTTTAAATAAAACAACATGGCTGAAGATACCCAGAAAATGGAAGAAGAAGTTGTAGAAGAGACAAAAGCTGCGGAAGAAGATAAATCTACAGAAGAAATTACTGCAGAAGCAGAAGCTAGTTCAGATAAACGCGAACAGGCTAAAGTTGCAGGTGCTAGATGGTATGTTCTCAGTACAAGGTCTGGATATGAAAAGAAAGTTGCAAGACTACTAGAACAAAGAGTAAATGCAACCGGACTAGAAGATCAGGTTGTACAGGTTGTTGTTCCTACACAAGAAAAAGTGGTGGCAAAAGGTGGTAAGAAGAAGACTGTTGAAGAGAAGATCTTCCCAGGATATGTTCTAGTAAATATGATTATCAACGATGACACTTGGCATGTTGTTCGCAACACAGAAGGTGTTACAGGTTTTGTTGGACCAACTAAGACTCCCTCTCCTCTATCCGAAAAGGAAGTGCGTGCAATATTGGCATTCACAGAGGTCAAGCAGACTTCATACGAGTCAGCTTATAGAATCGGAGACGCAATTAAGGTTATCGATGGGCCATTTAAAGAGCTTATCGGAAACATTCAATCTATCAACGAAGATAAAGGACAGCTTACTGTGCTATTATCCATGTTCGGTAGGGAGGTTCCAGTTCAACTAGACTTTTTACAAGTTAGCAGTCTTTAATTAAACGAAAATGGCAGACGCACCAAAGAAAAAAGGAAAAGAAGTAAAAGCCCAACTTACATTACAGATCGAGGCAGGTAAAGCTACACCAGCTCCACCTCTAGGACCTATACTAGGTCAAAATGGAATTTCTATTCCTGATTTCTGTAATGAATTCAACGAGAAAACTAGAGAAAAGGGAAGTGATGTTCTTCCGGTAAAAGTAACAGTACTTATGGATGGCTCTTTCAAGATGAAGATCAAACAGCCAACTGTTGCAGGTATGCTTAAAATTGCCGCAAACATAAAGAAAGGCTCAGGACATCCTAAATTAGAAAAAGTTGGCAAGGTTTCGAAGGCACAAATAAAAGAGATCGCCCAAAGAAAGCTACCAGACCTAAACACAGTAAACCTAGAATCTGCAATGAGAATTGTTGAAGGTACAGCAAACAGCCTTGGAATTGAGGTTGCTTAAT
>CAYGMI010000059.1:0-6721 GCA_964351125.1 uncultured Candidatus Saccharibacteria bacterium
AGAGGGCTGTGAGTGGTATCAAGGCAACGCTACAGCAATGATATTGGATATATGAGCCTCCACTACGATATAAACGCAATCCAGACGCTCACAGCAAGAAAGAAAAACCTATTATCATCGATACCGTGAATCACGGAATAATCAGACAGGCTTGGGATAGACTTTTAACAGGTAATTATCGTCTAAACGAAGTGACTGAATGGATGGTAAAGCATGGGATAAAAGGACAAAGAAATAACAAGCCCATCACCAAACAAACATCTGCAAAACTATTCAGAAATAAGTTTTACTCAGGCATAGTTCATCAAAACACTTGGAATATAGTGGTAAAAGGTAAACATGAGGCAATGATTACTGAAGCGGAATTCTACAAAGCCCAAGAAATTCTCGATAATTATTCTAACCGAGAGAACCGTGTCAGTCTGAATAATTTTTCAAAAAATCAAACCTTCCCTCTAAACCGCTGTCTTAGATGTAGTAACTGTAGTCGGGTAATGACAGGATCATACTCAAGAGGTAAAAGCGGAAAGCGTTATGGTTACTACAGCTGCACAAACTCAAAATGCAAAGATAAAGATAGAATCAAAAAAGAGGCTGCAGAAGAAACCTTTTTAAGCTTTCTAGAAAAGGTCTGTCCATCCCCTGAACTCTCAGAACTATTCAGACGGGTAGTTATTGATATCTATGAAACCAAGCTAGGGCAGGAAATTGAGATCCGCAAACCAATCCAAGATAAGTTGAAGGCACTTGAAGAACAAAGAGTAAGACTAGAGCAACTTGTAGAACAAGGAGCATACACCATCGAAAAGTATAAAGAACGTGTAAACGAAATCGACATTGAAACTGCTACCCTTCAAGCTTCGTTCTCAGACACTAACATTACCGTTTCTGAAATGGAGACGTGTGTGAATAGGTCGATGAAGTTCCTCGAACACCTTCCAACTACTTGGATAAAGTTATCTGGTAAAGAAAAATTAAAACTGCACGAGATCTTACTACCCAAAGGTATATACATCGAGAATTCGGAAGTTCGAACACCCCAAATTGCTACTATTTTTACCGATCTGGTAAAGCTTTCTAAGGGAGAAGAATTATCGCTAGTAAACCAATACGGGAGCAACGGGACTCGAACCCGCAACCTTTCGCGTGACAGGCGAATGCTCTAACCAATTGAGCTACACCCCCATGGTGTTAGTTGCAACCAATAGAAACTATTGGTTTAGCATGTGATTTTACTAGAAATGACGATAATTGGATAGTCCAATCGCTAGAGCTTTACCAACTTTCCTAGAGGAATGTGTGAAACGAAGTTTCACACATAGCCACTATTTGAAACTATTTGCTGCAGAGAGGACTCGAACCTCCACAGGCTATAATGCCCACAACGACCTCAACGCTGCGCGTATACCAATTCCGCCACTGCAGCAACAACAACTACATGCGTAGCTGCGAACGATTTTATCATGTAGGCAATATAGAAAGTAATACTCCGGCTGATTAAGGCCGGAGCTGAGTTTTGTGGAGTTCTCTACTCCGTTTCGGGGTCGGAATACTCCGAACCACCGCCTAGCACTAGCCAAGCCCACAGGAATAACATCAATAGACTTGTACCAATAACTAATCCTGATATCCATTCGAGAAGTGAGGGACCCTTTTCTGTAGGAAAGTACCCTCCCCCAATGAATATCGTAAATACAATGAAAAGCGACATTGCGATCAAGACTGTAAACCAGCCGAGCGTCATTCTTCTCATTTCGAGCTCCACTTTATTAATTTGACAAAAATAATATAGCATATTCGCATCCATATTAGTACCCTATAGTTGACAAGACCTCAAGATCTATATATAATGCATATGTATGGGTTGAGTCAGATATTTATCAGACTCCTCAAGCAACTTAAAAACCCGGACTAGATTATGGCTAGACAAGAGCTTTAAACAGCTGCTGCCTAGCCATAATTAAGTGGCAAAAAAATAAACACTATGGAGTTTACAGAATGAAGAAAGCACTGTTAGCCTTAATAATGTTATCCACTTTCGCAGTATCCGTACTTCCTACTTTCGCACAGAATCTTGAAGGATGCGTCTTCGAATATCAATTTTTGATGGATGAAGGACGCTTTAACGAGATTCAAGCTCTGAGTGCGGCTCTGCCGTATTTGCAAGATTCTACAGAAGCAGAACTACGACTTGAAGAACTTGAGTCCACTATTCTGCCTTACTGTCCTGCCATTGCTACACAGCTTTGGAATGATGGTCAACGGCAGTCGGCTTTAGATCTTATGTCGGAAGTTCAACCAGGAACAACTCAATTGTATCGGGATTACCTAACAATGAAATTAATTGTAGATGGTGATTTGGATTCAGCAACAGCCGAAGCGGAAGCTTATGGTATGTTCGAACTGAATTTCGTCTCATTAGGAGGCGAAATCGCTTATACAGTTGATGGGCAACCTGCAAATAACCGGTTAATGTTCGCTATGTGGGGTGCAAATTTAGATACCGAGTTCTCACTCGATCTGATTAACGAAGCTCGTGAAGCTGGGTTTCGCTCATATGCAGAACTGCGAATTAGCTATATTATTGAAGGCACAATCCGCTCGCAATTCAATCGCGACGCTGAAGAAGGTTTGAGGTTATTGAACCTTGCGATTGAAATGGGTTGGAACGCTCCGCAAAGTACATACCTTACTGCCCTCGTGAATGCTGGGCAGGATGAATTAGCAATTGCGTTCGTCGAAGGTCAACTAATTGATCTAGATCCATCAGTTGATGAATCTTGCGAAATGTTTGATCGACTTGGTAATCCAAGTTGTTTCAATCAAGACGTTATACATAACGCGGTCTTATACATCCAGCTTGCTGGATTGTATGTTGGAACAGTCGGCGGTCAAGCACTTATTGATCAGATGTATCTTGAAGCCGCAGCCCTGTATTTATCACTCCCAGAAAGCTATGACACATCAGTCATTGCAGCCTGGACCTCGATAATACGAGCAATGCCGAATGCGTTTGTTGAAAGACTCGACCTGATCCTCGAAAGAATCCCAGAAAACAATATCCGCTGGGCTTATGTTGCCTATGCAGACATGATTGTTCCCATGACTATGTATGACATACCCATGGATGGTAGAGTTGAAGGTTTGTTGGAAGTACTCCAACAATACACCGATGTAAAACTTCAATAAATCCCCGTTATTAATGCCACTTTTAAAACACCCTAGTCCGGGTGTTTCCTCTTAGACTTTTAGTAAGTTTTCTAACTAGCATTTAATCAATGTTTGCTAGAAAGCCTAATTAAAGGCTCTATCACCAAACGCGGACTACTATATTAAGATAAATAGTAGATTCTCGTATAGCGTGTTTACCTACGTAGTAGAATAAATTCAATTGTTTCATCGAACCCCTCTTTCTTCGGGGTTCACTAATGTTCATACTACGTGAATGCTAGTGAGCCTAAATTTCCCCAAACCAACACTTTGCGGTAGTATTAACCATGTACCTAATCCTAAACTTCAAAACTTACGAACAAGCTACCGGTAAAGAAGCCTTAGAGCTTGCAGATATTGTGCATGACGCACAAAAGAATACTCAAGTTCAGATTGTAATCTGCCCTCAAGCTACCGACATTTTTAGAATTAAACAGACTTTTCCTGAGATCATCTTGTGGTCGCAACATACAGATCCATTAGAGCCTGGACGTAATTCGGGTTGGATAACGCCTTTAGCCGTTAAAGATTCAGGTGGAAGTGGCACTCTACTCAACCATTCAGAGCACGGAATCATCGACGAAATGATTGTGCACAGCCTGATTCAATTTCATGAAGATAAGCTCCAGACTTGTCTGTGCATTCCAAATCCACTTACAATCGAGAATATTAAGCGAGCCCACAAAACCGAACAAATGGAGGGCGAGCTATTTGCACCATCATTTGTGGCATACGAACCTCCGGAGCTAATTGGTGGAGACTACTCTGCTCTAGACAGTCACTATCACATCAAAGAAACAGAGGAAGCACTGAAAACTATTCAGGCCTTTAACTCTATTCCGTTGCTAGGTGCTGGAATAAAAGATTCTAAAGACATCACAAATGCCATCAAGATGGGGTATGAAGGGGCATTAATCGCCTCTGGTTTTGTCAAAAGTGATAATCCAGCGAAGTTTCTGGATGATGTTTTGGGAGCTTTCCCCACCTAAAGGTTTAGTGTAGTATATACATAATAACGCTTTGTATATGTACGACTTTTTTGTAATTGGCGACATAATGATAGACCACGTTGTGGTTGTATCAGACCCAGACATTGTGCGCACGGTTGACGAGAGTACGCACACTGTTACACTGCCATTTCCTACTAAAATCCAACTTAATCGACCCCCTCAGATTTTCACGGGTGGAAATGCTTTTAATGCAGCCAACACTCTTCGCAAACTAAATTTCGAGGTAGGGATGTATAGTATTGTTGGCAAAGATGGTCAGGGCACAGCAATTGTCGAGCAACTGAAAGTGGCAGGGATTAATACCGAATTAGTCCACCAAGATCCAGAAACATCCACCAACAAAGCAATGGTATTAAATATTGCAAAGGATAGGATAGTATTCAGCCATCATTACGTCCGCAAATATTTCTTACCACAGATACCTGAAGCTAAAACTGTGTATCTAACCTCACTAGGAGAAGATGATAAGGACCTGTTCAAGCAGGTAGTGGCGCAGAAAAAGGAGAAGGGTTTTAAACTAATTTTCTCGCCAGGGACTCGACAAATCGAAGAGCCTTTTGCCGAAATAAAAGAAGTACTTTCTGTCACCGATATACTCGTTATCAATAAACGCGAAGCAATAGCTTTATCCAGATTAAAGACCGACTCCGACGAAAATTTACTGCATGGACTACAAAGGCTAGGCCCTCAGATGGTTGTAATCACGAGATCATCTCGAGGCTCAATCGCATATGATGGTCAAAACATAATTAAGGTCGGATCCCTAAAAACAGATGGAATCGACAGCACAGGCGCAGGAGACACTTACAGCGCCACCATGTCTGCAGCCATCGCCCTTGGCAAAGATCTTAAAACAGCTATGGAATGGGGTGCGATCAACTCTGCCAGCGTTATCGGATCTATGGGAGCAACAAATGGACTACTAAATAGGCAAGAGCTAGAGGCGAGTTACGAGCAGAAAGTAGCCGATCTAATCTATCAAGAGTCTCCTATACAGAATCATCCAGAAGGACAACCAGTATGAAATACCTAGAACCACTCATGCGCGATGGCAAGATCATGATGATCGCCTACGACCAGGGTTTAGAACACGGCCCCCAAGACTTCAACGAAAAAAACTACCACCCCGACTACATTCTAGACATCGCTCGTGATGGAGAATATACCTGCATAGCACTACAATATGGAAGTGCTGCCAAGTTCTGGAAAGATCGCTACGAAGATATCCCTCTTGTACTCAAACTAAATGGTCGTACAAAGCTTGGCAAAAAAGCATTATCCGTAGCCCAATCTACAGTAAATGATGCAGTACAACTTGGCGCAAAGGCAGTCGGGTACACGATATACCTAGGTAGCGAATACGAAGCAGAAATGATCAGCGAGTTCGCTTACATTCGAGATTTGGCACATTCAAACGGTTTAGCTGTTTTTGCATGGATGTATCCATGGCTAACACCTCCTAGCAGTAGCGACGACGAGCGTGAATGGGAAATTGTAGCCTATGCAGCTCGGGCAGGAGCTGAACTGGGCGCAGATGTAGTAAAAATCAAATATCCACATCAACCAGAGAAATTGCCTTGGATAGTCCAAAACGCAGTAGGAACAAAGGCTTTGATGTCTGGTGGTGACAAAACATCCGACGAGGAATTCGTAGAGATGGTAAGCAAGTATATGGCAGCAGGCGGACACGGCCTTGCAGTTGGGAGAAATGTTTGGCAACATGAAAACCCTTTGTCTATAACCGAAAAAGTCAAAAGCATCATCTTCAACTAATATACTCAGGTATATCTTAGCGAGACAATCCTATAGAATTCTGATATAATCACACGTTATTAACTAAGATATTCTATGGGATTCAGTGAAGTATTAATACAAGCAGGCATTGACAGGTATGTATTATTAATGATTCTTTACCTGCCAATTTTAGGAACAATTGTAGCTATATCTAGACACATTATTGGTAGCAGAGTGTTAGCAATTTATGTACCTATAGTATTAACCTATGCCTTGGCAGAAATCTCCCTAAATGCAGACAAAGAGATTATTTATTGGGATGGAATTAAATATGGGGCCTTCTTTATTGCCATCATTTTCATATCGGCCCTTCTAATATATGGTCTTCTAAGACCAGTTAGATTACATTACTACCCTAAGATAGGGTTTGTATTTAGTGCCATATCAATCATCATTTTGATCACTATGTATCTTTCGCTTTTACTTGAACGAAGCAGTTTGGTAAAAATTGATGTATTTGCAATAGTGTTGATAGCTGTAGTCACAGAGAGGTTGATGTCAGCCTATGCAAAGCATGGTTGGAAGAAAACAACCCAAATTTTACTAGAAACACTTGCCTTAGCATTTCTAAGCTTTACCCTACTCGCTTGGGCTCCTTTTCAAGAAGCTCTACTAGAACAGCCTTGGGTAGTTGGGCTAGCGCTACTAGCAAACTTGGTTATTGGTAGATATTCAGGACTTAGAGTAAGAGAGTTCTTCAGATTCTA
>CAYGMI010000060.1:0-6592 GCA_964351125.1 uncultured Candidatus Saccharibacteria bacterium
CTCTGACAAATACAGATACGTTGCTTGGTCCCAACTTGAACTGCAGACAGACCGGCATAGTGATCGGGGTCAGACTTCATTACTTTCATCATATCCTCGATTAACTCTTGGTTATTCTTAGATAGAGGAAATTCGACTTCGTCACTCTTCTGCTGCAGAATTGGATCCGGAAACTGTATTATTTCCAGCATGTATTAATTTTAATCACTCTAATTATAGCAGGAATACAAAACATACATAAATGCGGTAAAATAAGCGATGCGTATTAAGAATGCAAAAGACGAAACTAAAATTAGAGATGCGGCAGAGCTGGCAACAAAAATCGTAAAGAAATTAAGCGAGATGATACAAGTTGGTAATACTCCCGCTCAGTTAGAAAAAAAAGCATGGGAGTTATGCGAACAGAATGGTGCAACACCTTCTTTTGCGGATGTACCTAATGAAAATGGACCATATGGATACAGTTGCTGTATTTCTGTAAACGACGAAATACTACATGGAATTCCTTCTGCAGAAAGGAAATTTGAGGAAGGGGACATAGTAAAAATAGATTTTGGACTTATAAAAGATGGCTACTTCACAGATCAGTGCTTTACGTTTGTAATCGGAGACTCTGATTCTGAAGCTCTCAGGCTAGCAAAAGTCGCTAGATTGGCAACTGAATCGGCAATGCGCAAAGCTGTGGCAGGTACAAGAGCAGGTGACCTGGGTGCAATAATGGAAGGGATCGCCAGAGCTGCAGGCTTTGATACACTTAAAATGTTTGTAGGACACGGAATTGGAAGAAGCTTACATGAGTCACCAGAAGTGCCAGCATTTGGACCAGCAGGTTCGGGAGATAAGCTAAAAGAAGGAATGGTTATATGTGTAGAATGCCAAGTCGTTGAGGGTGAAGATAGCGTATATGTGGAGGATGACGGATGGACCATAAAATCCATAGATGGTGGAAGAGGAGCTATGGTTGAATATATGGTAATTGTAGGAAAGAAGGAGCCCAAAATTCTTACCCCCATGCTTGAATGGAGCATTACTGTCTAAAAAGTATTTACTATACTTTCAGTAGAAATTCTACTTAAAATAGAATTTGACTCTGTAAAAATCCCCGTGTTTAAATGCCACATAACATATTTTACTGTCGCTACAGGCAGACTTTTTGCGCCTATGCCTACCAACGAAACAGAGAAAATGATGCTGCTTGGGCAAGACCTGGTCTTCGTAGACCTAGAGACTACTGGACTAAACCCCAAGGAAGACAGAGTGATCGAAGTAGGCATTGTGCGTACAAGCAAAGGCGTAGTTGTAGAAACCTTTAATACCCTGGTAAACCCACAAATGCCTATCTCTCCTATGGTTAAGGCTATCACCGGAATTAAGACGCATGAGTTACTCAAGGCTCCTACTTTCTCTGAGGTAATTCATCAAGTTGCTGAACTTTTATCGCAGGGCATTTTTGTTGCTCATAATGTAGAATTCGATTATTCATTTGTAGAAGAAGAATTTGCAAGACATGAACGATCCTTCTCACTGCCAAGACTTTGTACTGTTCAGCTATCTAGAGCACTTTATCCAGATTATATTAGTCATAATCTAGACAGTATAAGCCAGCGATTTAACATTCAGATAGACGACCGGCATCGTGCAATGGATGATGCAATGGCTACGTGGGAGTTCTACAAACTTTCAAAAACCAGAGTCGGGGAGAATTACGTAAACCAAGCAGTACTTAAGCTATTAAAAGACGCAAAACCAAAAAGAGTTACTGCAATTACTCAATCTCAGATGGCAATGTTCTAAAATATGGAGAAAGGCGGATCGATCAGTCGGTTATCTACATTTGCTTCAGATATTTTTTGTAGGTCGTCAGAATCAAGCTGAATGTCAAGACATTCAAAGTTACTTCTAATATGTTCATAGCTTGTCGCTTTTGGGATAACGATAATCCCTTTGTCCATTAACCATTTCAAAATTATCTGACTTGGATGCTTCTCATGCTTACCTGCTACCTCAAGAACCTTCTGTACAGCAAGATCATTGCCGTTACCTAAAGGTGAATATGCCACTACTGCTATATCATTTAGCGAACAAAAATCGATCAATTCTTGTTGAACAAAACTGGGATGAATCTCGAACTGATGAGCTTGTATCTTTATTTCTGGAGCCCTCTTATTTAGATCTGCCAAGAAATCTCTCAAAAACTCTAGTGGAAAGTTACTTACACCGATAGATCTAACTAATCCTGCAATACGTAACTTATCCATCGCAATGATTGACTCCACCATATCTACCTTTGGATTTGGCCAATGAATCAAAAGCTGATCAACGTAATCTACCTGTAGCTCTGATAGAAACCTATCTAACTCTTGGGGGACTTGTTCAGCTGCAAGCTTATTGTGCCAAATCTTTGTTGTGAGAAAGATATCCTGTCTAGATATGCCACTTGATTTAATGGCACTGCCTACTTGCGCGTGATTTCCATATAAGTCTGCAGTATCTATATGTCGGTAGCCGATCTCGAGCGCATCTGCTACGGCTTTCTCTCCCAGTTTGTCCTTTAAATTCCAGGTACCAAAGCCTAATACTGGCATCTCTATATTATTTGATAATTGCATTGTTGGTCCTTGCATATAAATTATTATACATAATATTGGGGAAAAGTGGCTTGAATGCTATAATAGTATATATCCCATAGAAAAATGGCACTGAGACAAATAGCTCGTTATAGCGAGCCACAACAGGATAATAACGCAATACGAAAGACATCCCCTGGGGTGGAATTTGGCATAGCTAAAGGCACAGATACAGATATAGTGTTTTCTATGCAATCTTCAGTAGGTATTACCAGAAATATACGCCTACTAGAGTTAGATACACAGAAGCTTCCAAATATTGATTCTCAAAGTCTAGAAACATACTTAAACGGCTTTTCTGGTGCTGACGCCGTAATCGTAGTTGATCCAGTCTATGCTGACGGCAAAGCTCATTTCGCTTTCCTAAATTATGCTGGACTAGCAAACGCAGAACAGCTGATCAGAATGGGTGAGAAATCTTGGAATGTGGGTACAATAGAATGGCGACCACTGCATGGGATAGACGAAGAAACCGAAAAAGATCTTGCAAAACTAACAGTGGCAGGTGTAAACAGTAGTTCCGGTGAGAAGGTAGTTTTAGTGCTAAATCCTACCGGTAACTCATACTATGGACAACACATGCATTGGGACTCACTCGACTATGCAGGTGCATTAAATGGCCAGGAGTTCCAATCTGCAGAAGCCTAGATATATTCTAGACATATGTGTATAATCGCCTCAATTGATTACACACGTATATAATGTTTAACGATTCCAATCTCCCATCCTCAGAACCAGAAAACCAAGATAATCCTCCTGGCCTAGATATTATTGTTCCTACAGACCGGAACTTAGAAGCCGCAGGCAGAACTCATGTTTACCTAGCCGGCTCAGAGATAAACTTGAACAGGGTAAGTGCAGAAATGCGCCAATTCATTGATCCCATTTTGTTGATTGTAAACAAGTCTTTTCAGAGTGGTGTATTTGTAAGATATATTAATATAGTCCCAGGTGTAGAGGTATATGAACCTGATGAGTTCGAAGTAGAAGATGTAGAGGGTCAACAGGAGGCTTCGGAAGCTGGATTTATAGAGGCCTTTCGTCAAGGAAAGGTTCAGGTCATGCTTGAAGTACAAGTTAGACAACATAGCCTGGACGAGATACTAGACGGAGCTGACCAGACACTTGGAAGTGACGCAATCCACGACGCCATTAGACAACAGCTTTTCCTTACAAAGCCTCTTGGACTACTGCTAGAAGCAGGATTTAATCAAAAGATCAGCTCTTTGCAGAGAATGCTTAGAAAGAGCGAGGAGGCAGGGCAACCAGCAAATCAAGTAGAGATAAAAAGAAATCTAGAAGCAATCGAATTTGCAATAACCACACTAGAAGAAGCAGAAGAGGAAGCATTGAGTCCAGAAGACAAACTAGTACTACAAGTTCTTAGATCAATCGCACAAGCAAATGGGGGAGTGCTATTAAGAGACCATCTAATTCTAGCCAAAGGCGGAATTACACAAGAACTTACAGCCGAAGATCTAACTAGGCTTCGAAATGGAATTGTCAGAATTGCGCTTAACTTCGAATACCTAACCTATAACGAATCCGTATTAAGTCATTTCGTTGAATCAGCAGTGAAACTTTGGGAACATGGCTTTCCTACATTTAAGATACTACCTATTGCAGCCGCTACAGGGGATCATGACATTACAATTCTTAGCGTCGAAAACCCAAATCTAGAGAAACGAAAGGATTTCCTAGAAATAGGAATGGATATTGATTACTTACGTCTGCTAATTGGTACAATCGAAGAAATGGACAGAACAGGTCTAACTCTTACAGACTTTACCCCTGACTTATTCAGACAAGAAGTATTAGATACAGGTGAAGTCGTTCCATTCATCAGCATAACTCCTCAGGAGGACCCTTTTTTGAGTAAGACAGAAATCCAAGATATTAGAGCTACAATAAACAGAAGAAGTCCTGATTTATACGAATGGGTGAGAGAAGTAGAAAAAGTCGCAGCAGAGCAAACAGATCGCTCACTTGTGTACTTAAAGATGATAAACCACATCTTCGAATCTATATTCGCATGGCATCGTGAACTACTTGAGTCATATCTAGTAAACTTTGAAGACAAAGTAATGCATACACAAAGTAGCAAGACTAGAAGAGAGGGTATTGCCAGACTAACTAGAAGGGTTGAACGAATCCTTCTGACCTTGGGAGCAATTACAAGAAAAGGAGAGATCAATCCTAAATGGGTAGAAAATTTTGACAGTCACTTTGGCCAAGTTGCACAGATTTTTGAAAATGCGCTTAATAGAGGTGATAAACAAGAAATAAGTGTACTACCAAACTTTATTTCACCAGCCACAGAAGACGAGATGAGTTGGGAAATCACTGACGGCACAATAGAAGACGAAGATGTCGAAACAGTAAGTGATATAGAAGACGTAGCGATAAAGGTTAAACGTACACGTGTAACTGTAGAAGAAGTAGACCTCGAAGTTACAAGTATGCAAAGTAAGTATGCGCGAGAGAGAATTGCAAGTATAAAACCTGAGTTAGATAAACTCAGATTAGTTGTACAGAGAGCTGCTATGAAGTACCGAGATAACACTCAAGAATCCTAGAACTAGAGAATAATTCTAAGAAAAAGCCGACCCTTTATTAGCGGTCGGCTTTGGTTTACGGACTTTGTTACAACTAAACACCATGCAGATCAATATCTTTTTCGGTATGCTGTCTTCCCCACTTGAAACCAAATAGTGGCGCGAAACGAAATACTGTAGCGATTGCAAACCCAATTACAGCGCTCAGATTAGTAGCTAGCAGAGCTTCGCCCAGTTCATGTTCACGAAAAACAAGCAAGGCAGCAAGTCCTGCCACTTTGAACCCGATTCCCGACATAAATCCCATTAGTATAAACTCACCACGGGTAAACTCCCTCAAAGAAGGGACATCCATGCTCTCGTTTACAATCATTGGAATCAGTCCTACTGCGAAGAATTTAAAAGCATAGAGTGATACCAAGATAATTACAGCCAATATACCAAAGTTTCCGGGATCTACTGCTGCAGTCATAAAAGCGAAGACGGGAATGATCAAGAACATCGAGTACACTAAATAGATCTCAATCTTACGCAGATGCATCTCAGGGATAAAGAAAATTATCGGGACAAAAGCCAACACTGTATGCAACCCCGCATTAAAAAGGGCATACCAAATTATCAATGCAGGTATTATAAATACCAAGTTATGTCTCAAGTCTGGATTCTTATGGGATTTTATCCAAACCCTGATAAAGTAAGACATTGCCAAAGCAGAAGCGATAGATATAGCAGCTATCATCAAGCCCTGAATGAATTCACTTCCTTCACCGTGTGAAAAAGCATGTTCAAGCTCAACGAACGTGATTAATACCATTCCGATACCATCGTCTACTACACCAATCTGTCCTACCATCCGAACAAGTGATGGGTCTGCACCCGCAATTACTAGTCCGGTACGACTATAGACCACATGAGTAGCTGTTGGAACAATTGCTCCTTCAGGTGAAAATTGTGATCCAGTAAGAATGTTCAAGCCTGTGTATGAAACCATCGGTCCCAATGCACCAAGTGTGGCAAAGATACCGATTACTGCCATCGCCTTCAAACCTTTTTCTTTGACAGTCATCTTTATCGAGATAGACATTAACGCGAAGAACAGTGTTAACCCCGCTGGACTCTCAAAAATCCAAACATATAAGGGGTGATACAACGATTCGAAAGCTTCTTTATTCACCTGATAAAAGATGAATCCGACTACTGCAAAAAATATGGCTAGCCCAGCTAAAGGCCCACCACCTTCATGGTGTTCGATCTCGTGCTTAATTCCAGAGAAGTCAAACGAGATCTTCATATCTTTGAAACCTACTGACAATTTCTAACTCCTTTTTATTTCATTGTCAAAAGTCACGCCGCGCATTGTATCATCCATGTCCAATGACTATAATCAGATATTGTTTAACAACCTTACAT
>CAYGMI010000061.1:0-6250 GCA_964351125.1 uncultured Candidatus Saccharibacteria bacterium
CAACCTTGGGCCCTAGTCAGTGCTAACCAAGGAATATTTACTTATAACGCTGAGTTACTAGAGCAAGGCACATATAAACTTCAAGCACAGGCAACCAGAGGCAGCATACAGAGCAATCTATCAAAACCTGTCAATTTTACAATTGATACAGAGCCAAACCCAGTAAAACTATCTCAATTGACTTTTTTAAACACCAGAAGCTCTAACACTTTGAATATGCAGGTTAATCAGGCGGGGGTCGCGGGAATTCAAATGATTCTAGAGAATGGCGAAACAAAAGACTTTCAGAAAGCCTCAGATTTACTGTGGGAGCTAGAACTTCCGAGGAACTTTATCGGGTCAGGGTTTCAGTTAGCTACAGTAGATGTAGCAGGCAATGAGTGGATTGGGCAATTCTCCAATGCTCAAATCCTAGCTGAGCTCAGCATAAATATGTCTGATTTGAATTCCACCGCAACTACTCAGCAGCAACCTACTGAAGTGCTTAGGTCACAAATAAATGGTACCGTTCTGATCTTTTTAATAATCATGTTCGTAATAGATCTCGTAGTATTAAACAGAACCGGGCAAACCAAGAGTGGGGGTAGAACCAATCTGCACGTTGCATTGCTGCTAATTGTAGGTATAGTTATACTAACGGGTACATTTATTGGACAAGTAGGACAGGGAATAAGCACATGAAACTAATTAATAAACTATTTACAACAAACCTTGCTAGGGGAGCTTTCTATTCACTTACAATTGTGCTCGGCTTACAAGTTTCGCTGCAAGAACTAGACTTAGGTCGATACAGAAACTTTGTAGTATTCTCACTAATACTTAGCGGTATCTTTATGATAGAACTTTACTCGGGATGGATATTTCGAGTTAATCGTGGTAAAAAATTCAATCTAACTTCTGCATCACAGCCCAAGAGGATCGAAGAACTAGTACACCATCTACTACTACCTCTAGGGCTTTATATACTATCTATCAGCTTTATCTACTACAATCGCCAAGATGGACCAAGGTCAATATTCTTGGCGCTACTTTTCATAGCACTAACAGTGCTATTCACGAATATTAGAGCTTTTTATGAGAGCGATAAAGACTTAGAGCACAGCACTCATGCCGTATACGACGGGATGAAGCTGATAATGTATTTTATTGCAGCCGACGTATTGTTTTATGTATGGCCATCACCTGAAGAGATTGCCTTACCAATAATTGCTTTAATGATCTTTGGTTTTGGCCTACTATTGCTATCTATAATTAGATACAAGAAGTTTGAATATAAAATAGTTGCCCTACTTGGAGCACTGGCAATCATCAACGGAATACTATTGTTGCTAGCCATAAGCCTAGGAAATACCAACCAACTGCAGACTGCAGCTTTTGCAGTTACTAGCTTCTACGTAAGCTTTGCACTTGTTCATCACCGCACGCATCGAACTTTGTCTTACTCAGTGGTAGCGGAATATGGACTGATCTTGGCAATCGCCTTGATACTAGTCATTGGATTGGCATAACTGTGTTAAAATGGAGATATGCGTTTATTCTTGGCAATTTATCCACCAAAAGAATTTCTAGATTACTTCCGCGACGTTCGCAGAGCTCTAGATAAAGAGAAAAGAAACATGCGGTTCATCGAACCAGAGCAGATCCATTTGACGGCTAAATTTATTGGGTCTAAAGTTAACTCGCCCAGCAAGAACGCTATTTCTTCTGAGTTACAAAGACATGCAGGTAGCTACCCGAAACCTACCCTAACTATTGAAGGTGTCTCTTTAGGATTCCCTAGACAGCATGACCCTCGAGTTGTGATGGCTAACATTTCTCCAGAATATGACCTAGAGGAGCTAACCGAGGTATTGCATAAGCAAATCAGAAGCCTAAAACGTCGCGATACAATTAGGTGGAAACAACGAAATGAGGCAGATTTTCATATTAGCTTGGGCAGGCTGAAGCCTGCAGCTACTAAATCAGCAGGTAGAGAAGTTAAAGAACTCATAAAAGAAATAAATCTACCTATTCCAGAGCCTTTCAAACCAACAGAAATGTATTTAGTTGCTAGTGAGATAACTCCACGTGGCCCAAAATACAAAAAGCTAGAGTCAATAAGACTATAGGCTGATAAAGTTGGCTTATAGTGTTATAATTTCCCCATGAATAAGCAGGATCGCAACACAGCGTTCACAATTGGAGTCGTACTATTAATCTGCGTAATCGCTTTAGTAGCAGTAGGTTCATCCCTTTGGTCAGCAATCAGTCCAGGAGTGGAGAGTGGACTGAATGTTTTGGGCGTATTCGTCAGCAGGTCAACAGCCACATATAATTTTGACGTACCAGGACAAGGAATAGAAATTGTCGACAATACAGTAGACACAGATACCGACACCTCTAACTCTGAAGTACAAGTCGACTCTGAAGTGATAGAAGAAGAGCCAGTGGCACTACAGGCAACTATCGATCAAAATTTCTTTGTAGACCCTTTTGTAAATAAAAAAGAGTATGATCCCTCTCACTTCTATAAGCAAGACAAAATTATTATCGATATTCTGGACGCAGGATATTTTGCCACAGAATACAATGAGCTTGATCTAAAAATCAAAATCGATAAGCTAGGCGTTGATTCTAGAATCTATTCGGACCTGCCTGCCAGATTTGCCTTGCAGAATGGATTCGTAATTCATCCTAGCTCTAAAAAGTTAACAGAGGGTGAAGTGATCTTTAATTGCTATCGCGCATATCAACTACCTACCTCAAACGCTTCTTGCTACTACATTGATAGCCTATCCAGAGGGGACGAGATTAGACTAATCAATAACGGATCAGAGATTAATTATGAAGTTAAAGGAGTTACATCAATCTCAGTCGAATCTCGAAATATCTATGCTGCCGAAGGTGGGGCAGAGTATCTTAGAATAGTAGCTGTAGATTTAAGAGAGCCTTTTCAGCATCGAATAGTGGTGCTGGCAAAACGCATCAACGACTAATAGAAGAATAGAAAACTACTAAGAAAATACCTATACAGATATCTTTCTTACCTTAGGAAGCCCCAATTCACCCTGATGCTGAACATTCAGCAGTAGACCTACCGCAATCAAAGTAATAATTGTTCCGCTACCACCGTAGCTAATAAAAGGTAGAGGAATTCCACCAAAAGGTATTAAAGCTAAGTTCGCCCCGATATTCAAGAATGCCTGAATAACTATCCAAGTAGTGATCCCCAAAGCTAAATATGCTCCGAATGGAGTTGGGGCCTTACGGGCAATATCTACACCCAGAGCCATAAAGTATAGAAAGGCAAAGATAAGTAGAACACTACCTACCAGTCCAAATTCTTCGGCCACAATAGAATAAATTGAATCTGTAAAGGCTGCATTTTGCAGATAAAACAACTTCTGCCTTGAGTTTCCAAATCCAACTCCCAGAACTCCTCCAGTTCCGATAGCGATCAAATTGTTCCAAACTTGAAAGGCGGTACTCAGTTTTTCTTCTCGAGAAAAATCACCAGATGTTAAGAACTTTAGGTAAGTTTGTACGCGTCCGAACCTATAAGGAGCAGCCACAGCCGCAAGCGCCCCAACTGCTGCCATTGTAATCACAATAAAGATTGATCCAACTGTATGAATGGCTTCTTTTCCAGATACAAAATAAACGGTTAGAGCTGTAAGGGCGATAATCACAGCTGTATCTAGGTCAGGTTGCATCACGATTAAGAAACATACAATTGCGATCAGTAGTAGGAAAGGTACAAGCTCTTCGTTCAGGTGATTGCGGAGGATGTCGCGGATGTCTTTACTCTGAGTTTTAGGTCTACATAACCAAGCAGATAAATAAATGGTGAATCCTAACTTGGCAATCTCAGAAGGCTGTAAGTCGAAGGGACCAAGATCGATCCAGCGCCTTGCACCATTAAGATCCTTACCTACAAAAAATACAGCGATCAAAGTCACGATAGTTACCGCCATAATCAACGGGCTCAATTTCTCAACGAAAGGAAGGGGGATTCTGTATGCCATATAAGACAGTATCGTACCTATAATCAACCAAGCAATCTGCTTAAGAAAGAAGTCGAAGGTGTTTCCAGACTCACTATAGGCAATAATCGCACTGGCGCTAAATACCATCAGCAGGCCAAACCCTGACATAGCGGCAACTGTATACATCACCCTAAAATCTTGAAGCCTGGGGATTTTTTCTTTGCGTTTAGTTGGATTCTCTAGCCCTGGCCTATCTGCACCTCGCTGCTTAGCGATATCAGATCTCGCGTCTTTCTTTCGTTTGAATCTACCAAATACTCTATCTTTTAGTCCAGCCGGTTGATTCTGACTACTACGCAGTTTTAAGGCGTCCTTTCGCTGCTGAGCATACTTAGACTGAGGCTTCTTATTCTTTTTAAACCTAGACAGGATCTCCATAAGTAAATAGATGCTTGTGCAATAGTTCAGTATAGCTTGGTATGATAATATTCTGAAGTGAGCAATGCAAATCCAGAACTAAAACAAAAACTTTCTGCAACGTTAATCAACGACTTAGTTGCAGAATATCCTGATATGGCAGAGATCCTAATCAATGAGTATGGGTTCCACTGTATAGGTTGTTTTGCCTCACAGTTTGAGACTTTAGAAGAAGGAGCAATGGTTCATGGAATTGGAGGAGAAGACTACGAAGAGCTGCTCAACTACTTGATTAGTAAAGTAGTTGAGGCTAAATAGTTGGCAAGGAAATTTGTCCTCTTGAGTGTTCGGGTATCTCGTCAATCACCCCTGCCTTTAGTAGACGTTCCATTAAACGATCAAATGACTTTTTATAGGTATCTAATCTCTTCTTTAAAGTTCTAGCGTGTTCCAAAACTGCTTCTGGACTTAGTCCATTCTTAATTAGAACAGATAAAATTTCCGTGTGTAGCTCTGGTACTTCAACAAATAATACCTCTCCATCCAAATTACTAAAACTCACAAGAGACCATAACCCTTCTGACTCTGAGTATGGTCTTAAGTATATTCTAGGCATTTGCTTATATTCATCATCGGTTGCCCAAATAGTTACTTCTTGAGTTCCTATTTGTCCTTGAATTATAGGGAAAAAACCTGGGATCGAGCCATCACATACTATCCTCTCTGCGCTCAGCCTTAATTCAGGGCCTATGCCGAAACCAATTGGTTCAGAGTTAATTCGCGCTTCTATTCCTGCGTCCTGTAGTTTTACATTTAAAGTAGCGATACCCTGTCTTAAAGTTCTAGTTGATACATGACCTTGAGCACTCATCCAATGCTGGGACTGAAAATATCCCCCGTACCTATCAAGCAAATCGAGAATGGATCTTTCGACGGCTGATATAAATATAATCTCCTCGTTCTGCCCATCACTAAAAAGAAACGCTACTTCTTCATGTTTCGCTGCCGATCTTAATTTTGGTAAGTCGAGTTTTTTATGGTCAAGACTATTTATCGATAAACTAGGCAGTTCGTAATTCACACCATTAGTATAGTTCGAAATCCTAGAGTAACTACTTACATCTGCATGTATTGAATTTGCAAGCAGCCTTCTTGCAACAACGCCCCAATCTTCTTTGGCAACTCTAGGCGCAGAAATCCACTTACCTTCATAGGTAAGAATATGACCTACACCTCTTATCGCCTCTATCTTAAATGGATCACTAATTAGCGACTTTATTCTGTTCATCGAATGATGATAGCTACCTCCTCTTCCATATACTAAAGAGTCATCTTGCTTCTTTTTACTTGAATAATTGTCTTCTAACACATCTGCAAATTCAAAATAGCTAACTATATTTGGCTTATTAAACAGCCTTGCATATATTGGGTGAATCAGTTGGTGATCGTATTCCCTAATTAGATTTCTAATCCTATCAGCTTCTGCAGCGGCAAAAGTTGCTATTGAGTTTTGTGTTTCGAAAGCTTCTGACATATTGTGACAAACGCGCCAGTCTGAGACTGGCGCGCTAGAGGATAGCATATATTATCTAGTCCCAATCAAGCATTCCTGCTGATTGATACTCGGTAACTCTTGTTTCGAAGAAGTTCTTTTCTTTACGAAGGTCCATCATCTCACTCAGCCAAGGGAACGGGTTTTCTTTACCATAAACTTTATCTAGTCTGATTCTCTCAAGTCTACGATCGGCAATATACTCTACATAGTCACAAACAGTTTCCGCATTTAGTCCCAAAATACCTTTTGGAAGGCAGTCTTTAGCGTAGTCGCATTCCAGTTTGACTGCTTCTTTGATTTTATCGGTCAAATC
>CAYGMI010000062.1:0-6029 GCA_964351125.1 uncultured Candidatus Saccharibacteria bacterium
TCCTGGATAGGCATATATCGTATCATTTGGAATAGTTGTGTGAGTACCGCTGGTAATTACATTACCTGAGCCAGAAATCTCGACGTTCCAATCAGCAAACCTTAACGCACCTTGACCACCCTGTGACTCTATAAAGTGATTCGAAGCTGCGTTAACGTTCGAAGAAGCTATAGGAGGTATTATCTGTCCATTTCCAATTGCGTAAGAACTGATAAATCTTGTTCGTATAGTTGGCGGTGTGCCCGAAGAGCTTCCCAAAAGATATTTTGTTCCACCAGTGTTAAACCTTACCCACTCAAAGATTATCGAAGATGTCGTAGCTGCGTCATACTTCACGTTTAATCCTGTGGTGGCAGCTAGACCTGCAGCAATTGTAATAGTCAGTGATTTAAACTGTGTTTCTTTAACATTCAACCTTCCTCCGCCCGTAATATTGATAATAGTATCAGTAGTGTTAGCACCGATTAGAGTGATATCTTCAAGATCGACTACTGCCGTTACATTATGAGTCTCTGGTGTAAGCAGAATAATTCCACCAGTTAATCCGTTTAAGTAAGATGCAGCTGCCGCAATAGATGCATAGTCACCACCTGTACCCACAGTTACCACTTTGGTAGAAGTAGAGGTGATGGAAGCTGTGTAATCAAACCAACCATAAACCGAAGGACTCTGCTCTACACAAACATAAGCATTGTCATCAAAAGTATCATAGTAATGCCTACCGGCATTGGTGACATCACATGTCGGAACAGACAAGCTACCATCTGCGTTTTCTGTTCTGAAGGCTAGTGCCTGACTACTATTAAAGTTAACATTTGCAGCGAAATCAACTAGTCCATCAACCTCTAAATGATCTGTAACATAAAGATCCCCACCATTAAGGGTTAGTGTTGCAGTGCCGTTTCCGACAGATACATCACCTGCATTGCTAACTCTAAACTGGGCTAATCCTGCCGTCTGCAGTTCTATCAGATTAGGAGTACCTGTGCCGTCTTCGTTTAGATATATCAAAGGGTTAGTAGTATTTCCGCTTAGCTGAATTGAGCCAGGTCTAAACTGAACAAAATCAGCTGGTGAGAAGCCTGCAATACTGCCAGCGCTATCGGCGTAGTAAGCAAAAGGTACAGAAGTAAATAGACTTCTACTGAATACCTCTGCCGCTACAAAGTCACCGTTACCATCATCATCAAATTCAATTTCTATATACAAAGTGGGATCTGTACCCCAATCAATTCCAGTACCTCCATTACAGTTACCTGACACTGCAGGAGCTGCCCAATCACTACAGTATCTATTTAAGCCTAGATTAAAGATACCAGCTCTATCTCCTAACTCCACGTCTGGATGAACTTCAGAACAAAGCAGTGTTCCAAAAACTGGGTTATTGTATACATTAACTCTAATATCGCAAGTATCTGCTCCTGCTGTTATACAGGTTGGAACACCTTGTTCTAGATTAGTTCCATCTGTCTGATTTACTATTTTTCCTTGGATTGAGATTTGAGAGCTTGCCTGTGCATTTACAGGAGATACCACTGAAAATACTACCGTTATAGATAACAGCAGCGTTATTAGTATAAGTGCAGCAATTCCTGCCTTGTTCCAATTTTGGATCAAAAGGCGCACGGCAAAATTAGTAAAAGTTTTAGTGGCTTGCTATATAGAAATATAGCATTGTATATAATCTAGAGGATTTAAGGGAGAAAGTCAACAATGGCAACCTCATCAGTCAATTAACGAGGCTGCCTCCGCTCCTACAAAAGGAAAGACAAAGGCAAAAAGTAACAGTAAACGCGCTAACGTTTTAGTGGCCCTGAGAGATAAATCTTTCAGGTATAGAAATTTAAACAGAATCGTAACAACTGTCAAGCAAAAGTGTTACATTTTTGTAATTGGCAGACTACAATAGAATGTATACAATGATCTATGGGGCGGAAAAATAATTTAATAAAAAAAGCTATTCCTGTAGTTTTAGCAATCTCCCTTTTCTCTCCACTTAATGTGTTTGCAGAGGATCTAGATTCTTCTAATTACCATATAATCGATTTCTCCTTCGGACCTGTAGGGTCAGAAGAAACTGGTAACAGCAGTTACGATCTTTTGCTATCTTCAGCAGAAGCCACCAGAGATGATAGGTTTATTGGAACCAATTATATAATTGGAGTTGGCGTGGCCAATACTTGGAAAGCATCAGTCCCAGAAGTTGAGTGTTTCGAAACAGTATCAGAAGGAGTAACTACATGTTCAGACCCAGACATCGCTGGAGGTATGGTAGAGATTTGTGGCGGAGGCGGATGCTATAACAGAGCGCGAATAGAAATTGATCCTCAAAGCAATTCTTCAGACACACTCTACTCTGTTCAAATTACTACCGATCCTAGTTGGAATACTTTTGATTTTGTGGATGGGTCCACTTTCTTAGTCGAGACAGTCAGTACTCACAATCTGAACGACTATTTAACAGAAGCAGCATGGGAGTCCACTGCTAGTTCTTTTAATATCTTTGGACTAGATTACCAGACCCAATACTACGTTAGAGTTACAGCACTGCATGGCGACTTTACCGAAACCGAGCCAGGACCAGATGCAACCGCAATCACAGGTGTTCCTCAAGTAAGTATTGATATAGACATTGCAGATAATAGTGGAGCTACAACAGAAACCAGCAGCCCTTACGCAATAGACCTTGGAGAACTAACTCTTGGCGCAGTAAACACTGCACAGGATGAGATATGGTTAGACCTGGATACAAACCTCACAAATGGCGCTCGTACATTTATCAGAGGTCAGAACGAGGGACTATTTACGTTTAGTGGAGGATACACCATCCCTTCTACCAATATTGATCTAGCTACGGCGGCTGGCTTTGGTCTACAAAATAGCACCTTTAACCAAACTTTCTTAGGGGCATTAGCAGTAGCGGTAGATTTTGATGTATCAGGAGAGAACGTCGGAGGCATACCTGACGAAATATACGCAAAAGAAATATTGAACACGAGTCTTTCTCCTATCTATCAAGGTAGGGCTAGCTTTCTGGTAAAGGCCAGACCTGATGAACAATCCCCTTATGCGGACGACTACACGGAGACGATAGTAATTACTGCAGCTGCAGACTTCTAAAATCTACTTATGCGTCTTGCGCAGTTTATTTTGGATTACCTGCTTCTCTTCTAGAGTTGGCCCTGGCTTAAATCGTCGCCAAAGCAAGAAGGCAATTATCAAAGTAAGTAGCGCACTTGCTCCCAAGATATATTGTATTGGCACAATAAAGAATTGAATTTCTCTTGTCGCCATAACCTCGTTAGTATTTGCATCCACAACATCGAAGGTTAGCGTATAGTTGCCTAATTCGATGGGAGCACCAGATTCATACTGCCAAGCCTTAGATTCAACCTTCCCCTGCCCTGGCAGAAAGGTTCTGAACTCATCATTAAAAGTTATTCCTGTTTGGATATTTGTGCCACCCGGAGATTGCAGCATCAAACTACCTCTAGGAATAATATGGTAAGTGGAATCATTTTCAACACCAAAAGCAAATGTTCTGGAAGGATTTATTATACTCCCCCCAGTTTCGTAGAAGTCAGTAATTTTTAAAGACTTTTGCACATCTTCTACACCTTTTACCTGTAACTGCAAAGTTGCAACAAGCTCCGATACCAGTCCTACCTGATTAGACTTCTCTTGGTCTTGTGTAAAAATAATTGTCGGGAAGTAGCTTCCAGATTTAATTCCTTCAGGGACCGTTACAGTAAATACCAATTCCTGACTCTCACCTGCCTTCACTTCCGCAAACTTGTACCCTTCTATCCAACCAATAGCAAAATATTCGCCTGATTCACCATACTTAAGTAGATACTCAACCGGATAAGAGCCATCATCTGTAAGATATCCGTTCTCGACCAATAGGTTTAGGTCTGAATCTGAGTCGTTGGTGATTTTAACACTTACATTTTTTGATTCGCCTGCTTTTATCTGTAGGTCGACCACGGCAGGCGAAAGGGTGATTTTCTGATCTTCCATACTATCTAATGTAATCTTTCTTATAAGTTTTTTGCGATCTTACCCCTTTTAGATAATTCCTAATCAAGAAGAGCTGTACAACCACTATGGCAATGATTGCCAGAATAATCTTCCAAGGGATTACCCAAAAATCTATTACCGCTGTTGCATACTCTTTCCCAAGATTGGAATCCCAGGTTATATTCAGCTGGGCATAATAGTGACCAAATCCTAAAGGCTTATCAAGTTCTACACTAAGCTGGTCGTCAGTATAAACCAACATTCCCTCATCCCAAATATTATTGAAGGTCCTTCTCCCCTCCGCCAACACTCTTTGCTTACCTGGATTGAACGACAAAGTAGCCTCCGGATTCTCGAATGATTGATCTTTGGAAATAAAAATTTCACCTACAGGAACTACATGCATATTCCCGACATTCCTTAAAGAAGTATAAAACCTGACAGGAAGATATTCATAGATAACGTGTGAATATAAGTTTTCGTGTACGAAGCTTAGAATTTCCACTTCTCTTACAGCCTCACCTATACCAAAGTAATTGACTATAAGCGGAATTGCTACCTCTGGGACCGTACCAACACCCTCTCCAAGACCTGGAACCCCGACACCTATAGCTAACTCTAGATAATACCCTTTAGTTGGAAGGTTTTCTGGCAAGTTAAGCGTAACATCTACCACCTGAGTTTCACCTTTTGCTAGGGTAAATTCTTGCGGAGAATACGTAAGCCACCCATTTACCTCAAAACTACTGGTCTGATCTTCTAGATATTCGTCAGGCACGAAGAAAGTTCCATCAGGAGCTATACCTACCTCTTTGCTATAAACAAAGAAGTTCTCTGTACCTTCTCGCTGATTAACAACAGTGAATTGCTCAGTGGCCACCGTGCCTGCTTCGATGTTCTCAGAAAATGTAGCTGGAGAGACTATAATACCCTCGTCTCCCTCCTGCCCGGTTTGAGCGCTAATATATGTAGCCAGCCCGAGGGTGAGAAAAACAGCTAATACTATTACTAATAAAGGTTTTCTTTTCATACTTCTTTTATAACTTGCCCATTATAACCAAAAGTGGCTCCGATGTATCGGAGCCACTTTCCAAATTTAATCATCAATATTACACGTCTGCCTTACAAGTGAAGATCAGAGTCTCTGTGTAGTCAAGTGCTGCTGCTGTGTTTTCACCAGCTGTAGCATTAACATTGAAGTCTGCTGTGATCTGAGATCCAACAGCTCCACCAGAGTTACCAATCTGCTCACCATAGATGTTTGTGGTCAGAGGACCTGCATCTGTGGTTGCTGTTCCACCAGTAAAGTCTGCATCAGCTGTGAAAGCTCCACTAGCTGCTGTAGTTGTACCATTGTAGTAGATACCGAAACATGGTGTTGCTGGAGCACAGTCTGCAGTTGTTGCTGCAATTGTAAGCTCAGCGTTCGGACCATCGATAGTATCTAGTGCAGTTGCAGAGTAAAGTCCATTATCTGGAGCATCACTTCTGTAATACCAGACCATACCTTCTGTAGCATTTGTTCCTCCATCAATTTGAATATTGTCTGGAGTAGTTAGTGTTGAAGAAGATGTAACAGTACCATAGACCAATTCCTCAAGGTCGATTGCATTGTCAGCACCTGCTGTGGTTGTAACATCACATCTTACGAAAGATGATACTTGAGCGGTAATAACAACTTCATCGTCGTCTACTATTGGAAGCGACATTCTACCTCTATCTACAGTTGCTGCAGTAGCCAAAGTTGTAACTTCTACCCACCTGTTTCCTGTTGCTGCAGGGTTATCGATACCTGCTGTAATAATGAAACAGTATGTTTGACCGACTGTCAGGTCGCCACTGGCAAATGTAACATCATTTGATGAAACAGCTGTAGCAGCAGCACCAATTCCTGGCCACGCATTTGTACATTCTGCATCCCACAAAGCAATGTCTGTGGTAGTTACGGTTATGTTAGCTGGGGTACCATCTACTGTGAATTGAGGGTGGAAACTTACTTCCACTTCGTC
>CAYGMI010000063.1:0-395 GCA_964351125.1 uncultured Candidatus Saccharibacteria bacterium
CATGCAACAAAAAGTAAAAGTATTCAGAGCTGCACACGACGATCCTTCTTACCTCGAAGACGTGATAAATAAGTTTCTAGAAGAGAATCAAGATAAAATCGAAGTTGTAGACTTGCAGTATCAGGCAAATGAGTTTCATCTTTCGGTAATCGTACTATTCAATTTAAAAGGGAAGAAATAAAGGGGCCAAAATGGTTACCTAAATAGAAGCAGGGTGAGAATTATGAAGTATGCTTAAAATATTGGCACAAAGATAATATACAGCTAAAATGTCTAATGGATAAAAATTCAGATAACTCAAAACTCGGAGCAGGCATTGCCATCGGAATAGGTGTAGGCACAGCTATTGGTGCAGCTATGGGTAATATTGCAGTTGGCGTAGCTCTCGGCGCAGG
>CAYGMI010000063.1:405-5882 GCA_964351125.1 uncultured Candidatus Saccharibacteria bacterium
GTTGCATTAGGTGTGGCAATGAGCCAAGAGGCCGGTAAGAATCAACAAGTCGAAGAAGCAGAGATAATAGAGGAATAGTCTAAACTAAACTGTCCCAAAATAAAGTAACCGAATCCAATCTTCTCTCCTAGGATCGTAATATTCTATCAACCATCACAGGCTATAATCCTCAATGCTTACATTCAGTAAACAACAAGTAGCGAATTATTTGATAGCTAGGACAGGTCTAAACTCAGAAAATAGTTTTCTAGATATTCTTAATCATCTGGGATGCATCCAAGTAGACCCTGTCAGCGTGGTAGCCAAAAGCCATGAGCTAGCTCTGTACAATAGAGCCAAAAACTTCAAGATAGAAGACCTATATTCAGCTCTCTACGAAGAGCATAAACTGTTCGAATTCTGGATGCAGCTGTACTCAATCATACCAATCGATGGGTTTCCGTACATGCAAGCCATTGCCGAGGTACAAAGTGACAAAGAGCAGGATGTTTCGGTTAGCTGGCATGCAGAATACAGAAATCAGCATCAACCAGAAATCGACGCTGCGTTAAAGTATATAGAACAACACGGACCAACATGTGGCAAAGATCTTTCTCATCTACCAAAAGGAGGTGCGATCCACTCTTGGAAAGGTCAAAGTAGCCACAACGCTCTACTAGAGTTCTTGTGGAATACAGGCAAGATTCAAATCACCCATAGACAGGGTAATACAAAGTACTACGATTTAACAGACAGAGTTTACCCAGCAAGCGTTGTCTCTCAGAAAGTAAGTCCCAGAGAAGGATACCGTTACTTACTTAATTCATACTTTAATTACTTAGGTATAGTAAGAACTACCAATCTTAGTAGATCCGGAAGAACAAGGTCTGCAGGTTTGAGAGCAGAATTTAAGCAACAGTTAGCAAAGGGGGAAATAGTTGAATTTAGAGTGGAAGAGAGCAAGACAAAGTACTTTATCCAGAAATCTAAGCTACCAGATCTAGAATTTACACAGGAAAACATACATATACAGCTAAATATTTTGTCACCTTTGGACCCACTGGTAATAGATAGGCAAGTACTGGCCGATGTATTTGACTTCCACTATAGATGGGAAGGATATACGCCTGCAACAAAGCGTAAATTTGGTTATTACAACATGCCAATACTGTATAAAGGTAAATTTGTAGGACAGATTGATCTAGCTAAAGACAAATCAGGAAAGAAATCCAAATTAATCACTAAATCACTACACGCTGAACTCAAAGATTCGAAGTTTAAGACTGCTCTTAAAGAAGAAATCCACAAGCTGGAATCATTTTGTCTGTGTTAGAATCCGGAAGTTAGAGCAATAGAAATGATGAACTATAGAGGCTGGGACGACCTTACTAAAAGGGCTCGAACCAAAGACCTAAACAGAATCAAGTACGATTCTGAAGGTGCTACTCCTTTCTACGAGCCTTACTCTCCAATATTACGCGAAGCAATCAGAGATGTTGCCAAGTACTGTAGCCCAGATGTAGTTATAAGTTTAGGAGAAGGGCACCATCCTAGGATTTGGGCAGGCATAGATGCTTGGGTAGACTCCCGCAAAATGGACGATAATAGATATCTAAAACGGCTTATATGCATCGACCCTATTTATGCTAACTCAGACGCTGCAAGAATGTATATCGACGAATTTAGCAAAACCTTCTACGAAGCTTATGCAGGATTTTTGCCGCTTCCAGTGCTTAAGGAAGCAGAACCAGGGGTATTCACTCAAGAATATTCGAATATGGAAGTTAGACTAATTACAGGTAAAGTACCTTTAAGTCCTACCAACCTAGAAACTCTCCAAAAGGCTACAGGCGGGCAAGCAGCTTGGCTAAACATCATAAATCTATTGAACTACCTTAGCTGGGAAGATTTTGTGCAAACTGCTGAACTAATACTACCGTCCATAAGAGTGGTTTCTTTTGCCAACAAGGTTAATGCTGATAGAGAATTAATAGATAACTGGATGAACCCTGATAGGCTAAAAGATAATCAAATTTTTATTGACTGGATAAAATCCAAAGGATTCGAAGAAGTTTGGGCCATAGAAGGATTTGACGGAGGCAGTACAGATTTGGGAGCAATTTATATACGCAAAGATTTAGAGACATAACATGAGTTTTGGAGACTACAACGACGATTGGACAATGTACCGCAATGAGTGGATAGAAACTGGCGAGAGGTATGAGAAACTGCTTTACGCAGACTACTTTTATCTACCTAACGAAGAAATCAGAGGATTAGAATGGGTTCGAACAACGATTTTGGAGCGCATGCTAGACAAGGATATAGATGCCGAAAGAATGTCAGAAGTCATGGAGAGTTTTAACCAAATAGTAAAGGATCTTAAATTGCTACTAGTTAATGGAGGCTATGCGAGGCGAGCAGCAGACAGAGGCTACGGTGATTTCGTGACGGTAGGTAAAGAGATTACTCCAGAAGATCTAGAAGTGCTACTGCGTACAGACGAATCTATAGATACACAAAGAATCAAAACACAAATCCACGCTAAGAAACCCATGTTCGAATACTATGCTGTGGAGGAAGTGTACGAACCACAAGGATATAAGCTTTTCGAAAAAATAGAAGGAGAACCAAGTATTAGAACCTTACAAAGAGTGGGCAGATGGATAATGCATGGCTACATTATTAAAGCTCAGTACCTTAAGCATAACCTTCTAGACGTCGTGGACTGCTTACCTATGCCGAATTGGTGTCTTGGACCAGAAATTGTGGCAGAATTGCTTAGTAAAGAAGCTTAGAACACCACCATCTGCTGCATTCTCTCGGTTTCTGAACTATCTATTTGTAATCCATGTGGCGCAAAGTAGAGATTTACCTGTTCGATATCGTGCAGCAATTTTTCCGCCGAAATTTGGTTATGAAAAACACTCAATACTTGCGGGAAGTCGATAATAATCGGTTCTTCATCCCACCATAAAATGTGGGAGCCGCATAGGTCGCCGTGCACATATACAAGATCCAGTAGTAGCCAAATGTTTTCTAGAACGGCGTCAAAAGCTTGCTCAGCTTCTGCTTGGGTTAGTGAGATATCGATAAGCCTCGGAGCAGGTGAGGCAATGTCTCCGAGGTACTCCATCAAGAACGCATTTTCGCCGAGCATATACACGTCGGGAACATTCCCATCATTTTGATACATCTTCCTGAGCAACTCAAACTCTCTGTTTACCCACATTTCGGCGAGTAATTGCTTACCTTTTCTGGTCTTATTTTTTACGGCACGCATAGTTTGGCCGCTCCCTATCTCGTGCAGCTGTAAGTAGTCGCCTTGAGAGGCAAACTTTAAATGTTGTTTGTAAATCTTAAGGGCCATCAACTCACCACCTGCTTGCAGCAAATGCACCTCTGCCTCTTTGCCTGTTTTGACTAGTTTTATATATTTGATACCTGGATATTCCTTGGCAAACAGGTCAAGGTTCCAGGATATTAGCTCTTGCATAAGCAAAATTAAGAAATGAAAAATCCCCGCCAAATGCGGGTTAATTGCTATTTAGTCTGTTTAAAGACTAGGAGTGGCTGACAACCATCCCCTTTGTAGTGTGTAAGTCCTTATTCATTGTGGGATGGTTAAAAGGTATAGGTAGATGATACTACGCTTCGCGCACGTCGATCAACTCCTCTTGAATAGTTTCGTCTTCGGAGTAAAGGTATACAGCGTCAATCTTGTTACCAGCTAGCACATGGTGCATCCAGTAAGAATTGTCTAACCACATACGTTCTAGTGGAATCTTGTCTAGGTCATACCAATCTGGCTTAATTTCTAGAGTTTCGACAGGCTCTCCCTCCCATGCGTGCACAATGTATATTGCGACATCTTGCTGCCAATTAGGCTTATGAGGGAATAGGAATCTGACTCTGCCATGATGAGTAAAATCAGTAACTCTAACACGTATTTCCTCTTGTATCTCACGCAAGAGTGCATCTTCGTCGTTTTCGCCGTCCTCAAGTTTGCCACCAATACCAGCTACTAAGTTTTCACCTATCCCAAACGAAACCTTCTTGCGTAAGCCCAATAGAATCTTATCGTCTTTAATTAGGTATGCCACTACTGCACTTTTGAATTCTGTATTGGGTAAGAGTTCGTCGATTGTTTTCATAAGAGATAGTAGCAAGACGTTTAGAAACTGCCTATGCACATATTGCACATAATATGCGCACTGTGTACAATCCGGCATGAAGGTTTACTTTACTTGCTCCACAGCAGAGTTCAACAAATATAAAGATACTTACTTCGAAATTCGTAATTTGTTGGTTGATCTAGATCATACCCTCACACGCGATTGGCTAGCTAAAACAGAATCTAGAATCAATAACAACCAAATAGAGATCGAAGATATCGAAGAGATCTATCAAGGCTGTATGAAGGCAATCAACGAAGCCGACGTGGTAATTATCGAAGACACTGTATCTAACTTTAGTACGGGACATCAAATTACAGTTGCCTTACAAAGACAGAAACCCGTATTAGTACTGTGGAGTGGGAATAAGCATAGACACTTTAAGAAGATGTTTATTCACGGTATTAAATCTAACTATTTGGAAGTACACCAGTACAACAAGGACAATATGTCAGAGATAATTAAGACCTTCCTAAATAAGTATGAGTATGCCAGAGCAAAGAATAGATTCCACCTAGTGCTCGATAATGTTGAACGCAGTTATCTAGACTGGGCTGAATTTAATAAGGATTCTAGTAGGACAAGTATAATCAGGGACGCAATAAGAAAAGAAATAGAGCAAGACGACGAATATCGTAAGTATTTGGCAAAGAAGAGCTAGTAAGCTTTCGAAGGCCTTTTTTTTGTTCCCAGTTTCTTTAGTTTTAGTTCTTTCACTTGGTTATAAATCCCTACTACCTCAGACCTAATCCAGTCGTTATCCACACCTTTAGTTGCCAAGCATTCTAGAACTTCTTCTACAGCTGCGGCGTAATTGTTCTTATGCTTCTGGTTAATATCCTTCCACTTTATAGCCCTCATTGGCTCTAGCAGACTTTCGTTGTAGTTAATTTCGCCACTAAGCATCAGCAGGGCGATCATCGGATAACTAATCTGGTCAGTATAGAAAGCTGAATTATCGTCAGACATAATTTGTCTATTTTGGGGATCGTAGTTGATTGTATAAAACTTATTACCAGAAGATGAGTATAGCTTTGCAGCAAGTTTATCTTCGCTAGGCTCTATTCGACTATCTGCAATTGCAGTTAAGGCTTCGTATACTTTTTCTATAGGAGGTGTCAGCCAGTATTCGTTATTCTGCATGTCTTTGTGTTGCTATACTACTAAATACAATAGATTTAACCACAAACGACATGGCAAGGCTAGCACACAAAGGTTTACCAGTTTATTCCTTCAAGACAAAGGACGAGTTCTACGAATGGCTAGGTGACAACCATCAACTAGATAAAGGCTTTTGGCTCAGATACTTTAAAAAAGCTACAA
>CAYGMI010000064.1:0-1772 GCA_964351125.1 uncultured Candidatus Saccharibacteria bacterium
ATTGGGATAGAGAAGGATGCGACGATTCCTACACTTGTAACCACCGTTACTGCAGCACTTACAGTCCACAAGGTATCAATAAACATGTTTTGAGGTCTAAATCCATAAGACTGCTTTGCTCTCTGGATCAAATCATTCTTTTTTGAGTCTTCGTAGTGGTATAGATCTAGTTCTGATGCTTTCTTGATGAATTCGATAGTGAAGTGTTGAGTCAATCTTTGGTATTGGATTCTATCGAAGTAGTTAAAGATAGCATCGTTTAATTTACTTCCCAGCGAGAGCAAAATATAGAGAACTATTAGTAGACCTAATCCGCCTGCGTACACAGCAACTTCTGTTCCTACAAACTTGGTAAGTTCATCGATAACCTCACTCTGTATGTAGCTGTAAGCAAAAGGGGTTAGTCCAAAGACGATCACACCAAACATCAAATAAAGTGTTATTCCTGGAGTAACTTTGAATACATCTCTGACGACACGTAGAGCTGTTTTAATTAGAGTGGCAGTTGAGCGCTGTGGGGTATCGGCGTCGCGACGAGCCATTGTGCAAAAGATAATATATAAGGACTTTTGTAAGTGGGAGGATTGTATCATGGCAAAGCTTTTTTGGCCTAATAGTAAGTTTTAGAGTATAATTAATTATGAATAAATCAATGATGCAACTAAAACAGTGGTGGCGAACTGTCTCTTGGCGCTAAGGGATAGAAGTTGCACGTATTTGTAGCTCCCTTAGTGGGAGTTTTTTGTTTTTATAGTTAAATATTAGTTAGAATCAATCATGGAAAATAACACATCAACAGTTAAAACATATCTATCAGGGATTACACCTAGTTCAAGTAAGGGTCTGCATATTGGGAATTATTTCGGTGCTGTAAAGTCTCAAGTTGAATTTCAGAAGATGGGCAAATGCTTTTATTTTATTGCTGATTATCATGCACTGAACACAGTGTTTGATCCTGAAGAATTTAGAAACAATGTGTACGAGACATATTTAGACTATCTTGCCTTGGGAATTAATTTAGATAAGACAACTTTCTTTATCGAATCGCACGTTCCAGCAATCTTTGAGCTGACCGAGATTCTAAAGAATTCGGTAACACTTGCTCAGATGCAAAGAATGCATGCGTATAAAGATAAGATGGCTGATCCTGATGCGGACATATCCAGCATCAACATGGGATTATTCAACTATCCAATTTTGATGGCAGCGGATATTCTTGCTTTTGAACCAGATGTAATACCTGTTGGAGAAGATCAGACTCAGCATGTAGAGATGGCTAGAGATATAGCTAAGTCTTTTAATGCTAGGTATGGGGATGTACTAAAAATCCCTGATCTATTTGTGAAAAAGGGAGTCGCAAGAGTTCCTGGTACTGACGGTGAGCGTAAAATGGGAAAGAGTCTTGGCAATGATATTACTATCTTTGCAGAAGAGGATGTAATCAAGAAGCAGATAATGGGGATTACTACTGATCCTAATAGAATCAAAAAGGATGACCCAGGAGACCCGACCAAGAACGTGATCTTTACATATATGGAGATAATGGGTTTTGACGCTACTAAGCGTGATGAATTTATAGAGAGATACAAAGAGGGTAGTGTCGGAGATGTCGAGATCAAGAAAGAATTCTTCGAATTCTTTCTTGAGTACTTTGCCGAGCACCGAAAGTTAAGGGCTAAATTGGCAAGTGATGAAGAGAATATATTGCAGTTGATCAATCAAGAAGCTGCAGAAGCAAATATGGTGGCCAATCAAGTTATAGCTAAAGTTAG
>CAYGMI010000064.1:1782-5775 GCA_964351125.1 uncultured Candidatus Saccharibacteria bacterium
CATCTTCAAGGATGTCGCGAAACGGCTGAAGGCGGGCGGCCCAGCGGTCCGCTCTAGTAGGTTTAATTCAGATGTTATTCAATGTAACGAGCAACTGCAGCAGGGTTTGAATCATAATCTAAAGGAGCAGAAATGATCCCAAAGATGAATCCAATAGTTGCAGAAAGAAAGATAACTCCAACCAAAGCAAGTATCAATATTAGTCTGTCGACTTCTATCGTAGCGTTGATTGTACCGTTAGACTTGTTCTTCTTGGCCATAGTAATTTAGGTAAAAGGTGATATATCTACTTAAATACTACAGTTTTTCTAGCAAGAATAAAACTCTAGAAGTCTACAAAAGACTGTTCGAACTCAAATTCCTTTGAATAATTAGGTTCTGTACCGATTGGATCGGCCGAGAATAGAACCGTATCACCCTCTGTATTCCAGAAATAAATTATCTGGTCAGATTTGGTTACACCGTCTCGAACTGCTATCTCTTTTCTTAGTCCACCGAGAATATTGAAGATTTTTAAGTTTGCAGGGTCGAGATCGGCTGCTTTTTCTTCGTCTTCGAATGTACGAGTAAGTACCAGCTTAGAAGTTGGTGAGAACTTCGGTGGATAGTATACTTTTTCTCCGTCTTGCATAAAGTAGGCGAAGTCATCTTTAACTCTTGCCACTTCTTCGCCATCTCTATCTATGATCATTAGTAGATCTATATTGCCATCGGTAACATTTGTAACGATGATGGCGATTTCTTCGTCGGTAGGAGACCAGCTGATTGCTTCCCCTCTATCACCTGCGTAAGCGAAAGGAAGAAGTAGAGCTTTTTCTGAGTTACTAGCAAGATCGATAAATTTGAAGTTAGTATCTGTAGATACTGCCAAAGTCTGACCATTGTTCGAGATCCCATAACTTCTTACTCCGGAATATGTTCTGATATTGCCAATCGAACTTACAACGGTTAACGATACTGTTCCGTCTCCTGTTGAACTTGGAATTACTGTCTGTACTGCCCATGTCGCATCCTCTAATGTGCCATCGGTGATTGTCTTTTCTTCTCTATGGTTTGCATACCAGACTCTAATCCCAAAACTGGCCGCAAGCAGAGACACTAGGAAAATGACTGTAAAAGAAAAAGCAAAAATAAAGATATTCCATCTTAGTTGACTGTAATCTTTTTGAATTTCTTTTGTAAGTTCCAGTTTAGCTGGTTTGTTATCCATTCGAGCTTCTTTAACAAATTGTCATAATCATCATACCATTTACTGTGATAGAATCTACCAAGCGAGCAGATGTTAGGTGGGAATCTGCAAATAAACAAGAATTACATAAAACATAATTACTAGGTATAAAGCGAAATAGAGGCGGTACCGCCAGTAGGCCCTCTCGAGTCATTTAAGTATTAATGGTTCGAGAGGGCTTTTTTGTTATTTAATTTGAATAGTTAATAGAAAATGCAGAAATACAAAGTGGCGATAATCGGTATGGGCCGATTCGGAAAGATACTTTACGAGCAGCTAGAAGCTGTTGGTGACTCACGTCTAGAGGTGTTCGCTGTAACTTCCAGGTCAGAAGAATATCCAGACCTAAACGTGATTAGTTTTGAAGAAGCCAAGCAGGCCGATGTGATAATTCCATCCGTACCAATCTCAGCATTCGAAGATACAATTATCAAACTGGCGGATGGCATTAATCCCAATGCACTAGTAGTTGATGTTTGCTCTGTAAAAGTAAAACCAGTTGAATGGATGCTAAAGCACTTACCAGAAACTGTGAGCATCTGTGGTACCCATCCGTTGTGGGGTCCAGACAGCGTGAGGATGAATGGTGGAATCCAAAATCTTCCAATTATTCTTTGTGCTGTGCGCATGAATCCAACATTCTCGAGCATAATTATGGGATTAGTAGAGCAGACTGGAATGGCGGGATACGAGATGACTCCAGAACAACATGACGAAAAGATGGCTTGGTCGCTTTTGTACTTTCAGTTAGTTGGTAGAATAGGAGCAGAAGCAGGAGTCAAAGATACTGGGATCAATACAGTAGGATTCAATAAGTTGCTGGATCTGCAAAATAACTATGCACTCAGAGATTCGTGGCAGCTATTCGAAGATATGTACCATTACAATCCATATGGGCCACAGATGTTGTCGAAAGTAAAAGAATCAATATCTAAAATCGAAACTAAACTTAATTCTTAGCAGCAAAGTATGAAACCAAGATTAACAAGATCAAAGGTTATAGAACTAATAAACAAAATAGTTTTGGCGAAAGTAGTAGGGCTCGTAAAGCACGAAAATGCTGATTCACTTTGGATTACTCAACTAGATATCGGCACAGGCGAGAACGTGCAGGTGGTTACAGCTGCTACGAATATTAGAGAAGGGGACTTAGTTCCTTACTTGGCAGCAGGTGAGAAAGTGCCTGGTCCATACTTTAAAGATGGAGAGGAATTCGTGCTTGAGGCTCGTAAGATGCGCGGCGAAATGAGTAACGGCATGATCTTAGCTTCTGACGAAATCGGAATAGGCGAAGACCATGATGGCATTCTAATTTTAGGTTCAGGAAATCTGGGGCATCCAATCGCAGAATTACTTTCTGACCAGCAACTTCAGTACGCTTATGATCTGGCTGATGCAATTGAGATTACTCCAGAAATACAAGAGAAATTTGACTTAATTACTCAAGACTTAGAAGAAGTTATTGGAGAAGAGGATATTCTAGAAATACTGGGAGAGAGACCTTTCAGGATTTATCTTGGATCAGCAACTACAGGAAAGCCTCATCTGGGTTACTTTGTATGGGTTCTAAAAATGGCGGATTTCTTGAAAGCAGGTTGTGAAGTAACATTACTATTCGCTGACCTACATGCATACTTAGACAATATGAAGTCTGATTGGGATCAATTAGAGTACAGGGTAGAATTCTATAAGTTGGTGATAACGAAAATGCTGGAGATTGCGGGCGTAGATACCAAAAACCTCAGGTACATAAAAGGTACTGACTTTCAGCTATCAGAGAAATATACACTAGACTTATATAGAGCAGCGGCAACTACTTCTCTTAGAGATGCAAAAAAAGCAGGGGCTGAAGTTGTTAAACAAGTAGAGTCACCACAAATTAGCAGCATCCTTTACCCGCTTTTACAGGCTCTAGATGAAGAATATTTACAAGTCGATGCCCAGCTAGGAGGCTCTGATCAACGCAAAATATTTACATACGCTCGTGAACATCTACCAAGGTTGGGATATAAAAAGAGGGTACACTTGATGACTCCGCTGATTCCTGGTCTGACAAAGACAGGGAAAATGTCTTCTTCCGAACCTAATTCAAAGGTGGATTTCGATGATAGTCAAGAAGTTGTTTTGGATAAGGTGATGAAAGCTTTCTCTGTAGATAAAGAGGTTGAGGGTAATGGCCTATTAGCAATATGTAAGTACATACTATTCAAAGTACTTACTCCAAAAGGAGAGTCGTTCAAAGTTAATAGAGAAGAGAAATGGGGAGGAGACCTAAGCTACGATAACTACGAAGATCTAGAGAAAGACTTCGTGAATGGGAATTTGTCTTCTGTTGATTTAAAACCAGCAGTGGCCAGAGAAGTAGAATCGCTGATAGCCCCAATTAGAGAATTACTTGAAGATAACCAAGAGCTTATTAAAAAGGCCTATCCGGAAATGTAGTCTTAGAAGGGAGTGTACTCGCTGCTTCTAGCCAGAAAGTCTAGTAGCACATGTGCATTCCCTAGTTTCTCAAAGGCAGATATTTTTTGCGAATCTAGTGCCTTTTGACTAGTAATTGGCGAAACCTTAAGTCTGTCTCTAATTACCATATAGGCGAATACCTCATGTAAGATTTCGGGAATATTCTTTTTGGATTCAACTTCTGCATTAAATACAAGTTGAATGCCGCTAATTCCTTGTTTCATAATTTTGCCCCTATTTGTAGAATCATCAGGGTCAACTTCTTCCCCCTCATTTAGAAAAGTTATAGGGGGAATTTTAGG
>CAYGMI010000065.1:0-2570 GCA_964351125.1 uncultured Candidatus Saccharibacteria bacterium
TCATTTGTAAATATTATTAGTAAATGATGTTGAATAAAAACTTTCTGGCACTAGGTGCAATATTGCTTGTGATACTTGTAGCTTCTGGAGTAGGAGTATGGTATTTCTTTTTTACTCCAAAGGAAAAAGCTGTAACTGGTCTGAGCTACTATGACTTCCCTCTTACTATAAAAGTAAACGATGAGGTTAAAGAGATAGATCCTTATGGGAACTATTCTTTCTTAGTAACTACAGATGAGCCAATCACTTTCGGTGCTTATGATACCGAGGGTGGTGTGATTTTAGAAAAGGTATATGCGGTTGATAGGCAGGCAGCAATAATTATCGAGGTGTTAACTCCTGAAGAGGAAGTTGCCGAAAATTCAACATGTATTGCTAAGGCTACTGTAACTGATGTCTATTACGTAGATCCTGAGCTACAGGTAGCTGATGATTTTGTTGCAAACATTTCTAATGTAGAAATCTTACAAGACCAGCCTACTCTTTCTTATACATTCACCTTTGGTGAGTTTGGAAGCATTAGTGAAAGAGATGTATTCCCAGGCAGATATAGTATCGATGATCTTCCAGACACAATAACGGAAAACCAGCAAGTTACAGGTTACTTCCCTGTAGTTTGCGATAAGCTAGATGACGATTCATCTATTAGAGATCAAGTTTACGTCTGGAGATACTTTGAAGAAGGTGGGTTCGACGATTTTGATTGGGATTCTCTGCTAGATGAGGATTATCAACTTGGAGACGAAAATTCTAAGGATGATTCTATTGTTCCGGAGCAAGAAATTTAGAAGAGTATGACTAGTCTGAACGGAAAGCAAATTCCAACTGGACGACCAAAAGTAGTAGAACTGAACCAGCCAATCGAATTACCTGCTCTAGGTGACATGCTGCTTAGTCTAGCGACTCACTCCTTCTCAGTTCCTGGCCTTTCTTCTTCTGAAGCTTCTGCTAAAGCAAAGGTCTCGATGCTAGAAATTGCGAAAGCAATGCAAAAGAAGGAGTTGCTTTTTGTGCTTAGGTATATCGCCGAGACGTGTATAGACAGACTCAATCTAGGTGTAGATGTTGAGGTCCACAAAGCTTGCCTAGAATTTGCAATTCAAACAAGAGGAGATATTCTCTTATTTGAGTCTGCAATCAGACGGGTTCAGGGAATTGAGTCAGAAGTAACTCACCAAGAAGTGAGCGAGGCGATAACTAGAGTAAGAGACATCCATTCCGAAATTAGAAACGAATCTTCAAGAATATATAATGTAAATGTGCTTACAGGTGGTGCATTTGTTACTAGTATGGCAAATATTCCATCCGATTCAATTCGAACTAAGTCAACTGAGGGTATCAGTTTAGGGATTGAGGCAACGGTGGAAGGTGCACTGGTTAAAAACTTTGTACGCGGAATAGTAAAGTCAGGGTTTAGGTTCGAAGAAGATAGTCGAATCGTAGTGTACGAGGATGTGATTGATTCGGGGTTAAGTATAGTATCTGCGGTAATGGCGATTGTGACAGAACTGACAGTTTACTTTCCAGACAAGCCCGAACTAGATGCTCTGATTATAGAATTGAGACTTTTAGCAAAAAGAATACCTGGACTTATAAAACAAGGTAAATTAGACATATTACAAGCTCAGCTTAGGGATGTGTTGCGTAGTGTAAGGTCTGGAGCCAAAATCCAGGTTGTCAGCTTTGCAAATAAATTATTTGATAATCCTGAGTTTTCTGGAGTGTATTTTGGAGTTCCTCAAAAGTATGATTCATGGCTAATGGGGGTTGGTTTGGATACCTCTCTAAAGGTAAGAATACAAACAAATACCGATCCTTACATCCTTGATATAAGTCTAGGCAGGAGTTTAGAGGAATTGGTAGCGATCAGAGATAATGGTATTTCTGGAGTATTAAGGGCTCAGCAAATAATCGCTACAGCGATATCACATTTCTTGCAGGGCGATTTAAATAGTTTTACGATTATAGATATAGTAGATGGGTATGAAGTTGATACACCAGCCGCAGAGATGTTGATACACCTAAATGAATCGTAGTATATGATCCTTACGAGAACAATTGGACTAATTTATAGATGGGCGCTAAAGCCTGTATTTTTTAGGTTTGATCCAGAGCGTGTGCACAACTGGCTTCAGGTGATTGGTAAGTTCTTAGGTAGATTCCGATCGATTAGATGGTTTATAAATAAACTCTTTGCCTTTGAACACTCCTCTCTTTATCAGACTATCGATGGACTAAGTTTTAAGAATCCTGTAGGACTATCTGCGGGATTTGATAAAGATGCTGAGCTGCTGCAGATACTGCCCGAAGTAGGTTTTGGATTTAGTCAGGTGGGGTCTATTACATTTGGTAGCTACGAAGGTAATCCTAAGCCTAGGTTACATAGGCTAAAAAAGTCTAAAGGAATAGTTGTTTATTATGGTCTCAAGAACGTTGGTGCAGAAAAGATAATATCGAAGATCAAAAGCTATACGATGCCGGCAGACTTTAGAGTAAGTATTTCGGTTGCTAAAACTAACAACTCCTCTACTGCAAAAGAGGCAGATGGAATTAGTGATTACATTAGTACG
>CAYGMI010000065.1:2580-4981 GCA_964351125.1 uncultured Candidatus Saccharibacteria bacterium
AAGCTGTTAGAGAAGTCAAAAGTCGGAGACCTTTACACTATAAATATTTCTTGCCCAAATACCTTCGGAGGTGAGCCTTTTACCACCCCAGATAAATTGGAACGATTACTTACTGAGGTCGATAGATTAGAAGTAACGAAGCCAATCTATATAAAAATGCCGATAAACCTAGATTGGCAAAGCTTTAATCAACTTCTAGAAGTAATTAGAAGTAAAAATATTCAAGGGGTTGTGATTGGCAACCTAAATAAGAATCATATTGACGAATCAATAGTTGATCCAATACCAAATGGTATGAAGGGAGGTGTTAGTGGGCTACCAACGAAAGAGTTATCCAATATGCTGATCTCTGCTACTTATGCTGCTTATGGGGATTCTCTAACAATTGTAGGAGTTGGCGGTGTCTTTAGTGCTACAGATGCCTACGAGAAGATTAAGTTGGGTGCGTCACTTGTGCAGTTGATTACGGGCATGATCTTTGAGGGCCCGCAATTAATTGGGCAAATAAATAGGGAGTTGGTGGAGCTGATTAAAGCTGATGGATATGACAATATATCGCAGGTGGTTGGGGCATATCATCGAAATACAAATTAAAGCGCCTCATCAATTCCATTGACGAGGCGCTGTGCTGAATTATGCTTATAGCTTTTTCAGGATTAGTGCTAGCGTTTCTGCAACACCGCTTTGATTGTCCGCAAAGTCATGCGAATGCGAATCGACAACTGCTATCAACGATTCTGGTAGCAAATCCTCACCTGCGAAATCCTTCCATGTCTGACCTAATATGGGATCATGGCTGGCACAGATAATAGCCATTTTTCCAACCTTACAGAGAGAACGTACGTCTACGATCAGGTTAGATGCCTCCAATTGGGCAAACCATTCGGGCGGAATGAAGGTATCGGATTCGGATGAGCGCTTCATTTGGGTGATGCCACTACGATTTATTCCGGGGAGTTTTAAGCCTTTAGAATAGTAAAATAACTTCCCATCCGCTTTTCTGCGTTCGAGAAAGTCTTTTCCCGCATTCCCGCCCGGAGGTGCCATGCAGATTACCGACACACGACTTCCTCCCATGCTTGTAGAAAATTTGAGGTGGCGTAAATACTTCTGCGCACCCTGTACGGCTGGAAATGCACCCATTGAGTGACTTACGACAATAATCGGTCTGTCTTGAGAACCAGCCCCTTCAATAATCGTGTTCGCCAACTTAATGGCCTGAAAGACTATATCGCTTTGACGATCAAATGGGCGTAGGATTGTTCCCTCTACTGAGTATCGATCAATCTGAGCCATCACGTATGTTGGTTCGTAACCCAACGCCGATTCGATAAACTGTCTGGCCATCCCGACGTTTTTGGGTGCTCCGAGTCCGTGCACTATCACAAACACAGGACCTTCTTGCCCTATGTTTAAGATGTGCATTACACCATCTGCTTCTGCAATTATCCTTTGCATCTATAGAACTCCTTATTCGCTTTTTAAGCTTCTTAGCATTGGCGGATTCTAACATAACTCAACTAATTGCTTCATGATATACTTCCCAGTTTGTTATTAATAATCATTCATGAAACCTAATTTAATTACTAAATTCTCACTGTGGTTCGCCAACAACTATCGAATCACACTAATCATGATTACTGCAGTAATCGCTCTAGGCGGGTTCACTTACGTAAACCTACTACCTAAAGAAGGATTTCCTCCAATTCAGTTCCCTGCTTCAGTAATTAATATTGCTTATTTTGTAGATGATGCGCAGAAAGTTGATGATCAGGTGTCTACTAAGGTCGAGCGTGTTCTCAATAACTATGAAGAAGTTAGTAGTTTTGATGGGAACGCAAATAGCAACTTCTATTCGGCTTTCGTACAGTTTAATGGAGGTACTGATGTGGTGGATATTACTGCAAAAATCAAAGCTGATCTAGACAATGCAGGAATTCCATCTTCGGCTAATATTAACGCAACTCCTATCTTGATCTCTAAATTTGAAAACGAATATGACATTCTATTGAGTTTTGTTGTAGATAAAGATTTTAGCGAAGTACAGAATTTGGCAGAGAAATTTGCAGATGAGTTATCTAAAGATAATTCTATAGAATTTGCTGAGCAGATCAATCTAATTACAGACCAAGTTAATCCAGCTACGGGTCAGTCATCTGAATACCAAGACGACCTTAATAGGGATGGATTTAAAGACTCTTCAGGTAACGTCGTTTTCTCTAATTCAATATTGCTTGGGGTAGTTAAAGCTGATGCCGATCAGAATGCTCTCGACTTCTCTGTTGCCGTAAACTCAGCGATAGATGGGATTCTTGAAGAAAATGAAGAAGATTCTTTCGAGGGAGTAACTATTTTGACTGCTGGCGATACAGCTGAATCTTTAGACCAGCAGATAACTTCT
>CAYGMI010000066.1:0-4765 GCA_964351125.1 uncultured Candidatus Saccharibacteria bacterium
TATTACTGCCTAGAGTGATACCGTCTATAAATAGGCCACTAATAGAGTAACTTAATGGAATCAGGACAAAAGCGAGTACGATATTCGGAATTGCATTTTGGATTTGGATGACCTGACCTCCGTCCAACCTAGCTCTGAACAAAAGTGCGAAGGCCACAACAATTATGATAATAATCATCAGACTTAAAGCAACTGTTACCGACCAGCTCCAAAAACCTTGTACTGGCCTTAATAAATCATAACCTGTACCTGGAAAGTAAGATTCGGGCGCATCTTGTGCAAGGATAGTGTTTGGTCCTACCAATTTATTAACTCCTTCTTGGATGGCAAGTACGCCACTTGCTGGCCTTTCGTCTAGCATTCTTCCTACTAGTTTGAATGCGGCTGAGCCTAGCCCTTCTGAATCACACTTTTCAGGGAAAGTCATAACCTCATCTACTCCTAGCTGATCTGCTTCGTATAGAAACTTTTGTAAAGCCTCGTAACTTTCATTCTGGTTCTTGGGACAAACAGGCCCACTAAACTGCTGAACAAAGGTCAAGCCAGCTGATACCATTCCATCGTTACACTCGTACGCGCCGCATTTGAGGATAGCCTCTGCTCCTGAGGTATTATTAATGATATTTAACTCTCCGCCTGACTCTTTAGGAGACTCATAGGTTTTTTGTGCGCTCACCGGCGAAACACTTAGAAACACAAAAGCTAGAGCTATAAAGCTCATTGCCTTTAATTGTGTTTCTGTAAGATTTCTGATCTTGTTTAGCATATGTTTAAAATTATTATAGGTGTCTATATGCTCTACCTCAAGAGCTACCTAAGATTTGTTCTCTTCTTTTGGTTTATTGTCTCCATTTTCTTTATCATTTCTACGGCGGTTACTATTTCTGTTGCGGCTACGGCGGTTATTTGGTTTTCCACTCTGTGGATTGGCTTTGTTATCTGATTTGTCCGATTTAGTGTCGCTAGTTTTGGTAGGCTGATCTTTGGTTACTGGTTTAGTCTCACTACTATTATTGTTTGGTTTCTTATCCTCTTTTTTGACATACTTCTTATTCTTTCGAGCCTCAATTTCGTCTAACTGAGCTTGAGTCATGAGATTACCGTTCTTGTCATATATCTGATCTGCCCACTTATATAGCTTGCTCTCAATTGACTCTCTGTGGTTGGCAAAGTTGCTTCGAGAGTAGTTAATTACGTACTCATTTAAGCCTGTTTTAGGGAAGTTGTGAGTGAGTGTAATGGCTGTAAATGGTTTTGATTGAGAAAGATCGATAGAAAGCTTGTTGATAATCTTTTGTCTACCCAAGTTAACAAGATCTTCTGCCTCTAAGTATGGAGTGTACTGTTTTACCAAAAACTCAGCATCTTTCGGACCTACTGCGAAATTTACGATAGTACCTACGTTCCCGAATATTGCGTTTCTGATACCTTCCTCTATCTGGTCTATGAATTGGTGGGCGATGACTAGGCCCAGTCCATACTTACGTGCTTCGGATAGAATCTTTTCGAAAGTAGAGGTTGAGAAGTTTTGGAACTCATCGACGTATAGGTAGAATGGGTTTCTTACTTTCTGATTTACTCTCTGAGTAACTGCTGAGTACATCCTAGTAATCAACATACCACCAAGCAGTGCCATGTTTTCTTCTCCTACTTTTCCTTGTGAGAGGTTAACCAGTAGGATTTTTTCACCGTCCATAATTCCTTTTATGTCAGCACTGGATTTTACTTGTCCGATTATATTTCTAATCATCGGGTTGGTAGTAAATCGGCCAATCTTGTTCATAATAGAAGCGATCTCTGAGTCTCTACGGCGTTGATCTCTAGCAAGCGGCTCATACTCTGTTTCCCAGAATTTAAGTAGAATTGGGTCTTTAAGCTGTTTGAGCAGAAACTTTCTATAGTTGTCATCTGTTAATAGTCTTGGCAGAACCATCAAAGATACATTTTGACAGTGTAGTAGTGTCAGAATTGCGTTGGTCAATATGTACTCAAGTCTAGGACCCCAAGAATCTGCATATTGTTTTTTGAAAACGGTTACTATTCCATCAGCAAGTAAGCTCTTGTCTTCTCCTTCTTTTGCCTCTATTAAGTTGAATGCCACAGGGTATTCGGTGTCTCCTGGGTCAAATACAACTACATCGTCTTTTCTGTGTTCAGGAATCCTATCTAGAATATACTCAATGCTATCTCCGTGGGGGTCAATGTATCCTACTCCTTTACCTGCATAGATATCAGCCAAAATTGTACCTTCTAGAAATTTAGATTTTCCTACTCCAGTTTTACCAATTACGTACATGTGACGCAGGCGGTCTTCTGGCATAATTCCATACCTGATGTTAACCCCACGGTAGTCGGTCATTGCCAACATTCGAGTATCTTTTCCTGTAGGTATATTCAACGGATACTCTAGTTTTTTCGAGGTAGTCCAAGAAATGTTGGGAGTCTCTACACTCACATTGGGTAGGTGGTATAACGAAGCAAACTCTTCAGTATTGATAATTGATCTACAGTATTCGTCAAGATATCTGAGTTTGTATTTCTGAAAAGGTGTGAGTTTTTGTCCGAGTCTTTGTCCTAGAATCATCTTATCTATTCGTCTTTGCACATTTGCCCAGAAGGTTTTATCCTCTTTGGGAGCTGATAAGCTATTAAATAAGGCGGTTTTATACTGAGAGAATGCAGCTGTCGTCTCTTGCAGTAGCCGTTGAGAAGTTATTCGGTCAGGGCTTTTGGCCATTATTCTCAACATGAATTGGAATCCCACTTTAGTGTTTTTTTGTTCTATTAGTCCGATAATCTCTTTGTCTCCCGATTCCATTCCACCTTTTTTGTCATCGTCTCCTCCACCCGATCTTTTAGAGTTCACGTACTCTTTACCAGCTTTTTGCCAACTGTCATCTACAGGTCTGGCAACTATCTGAATAAAAATCTCTTGACCCTGAGGTAGTTTACTAATGGCTCCAGTGATTCCGGCAAGTGGGTCTACATCAAAGCTCTGGAATGTACGCAATGGAAGGTAACTTTCCTTTGCTAAAGTGAGCTCTGCAACCTCAATAGCTCCTGGAGATTTGTCTACAGCATCAGCGTAATCACTGATCTCACTTATCTGAGCTTCTGGGTATTGTGAATAGACCTGGTTCTCGAAGAATGTTTTGTACTGCTTATCTACAGTGACTATAAAGAAAATTCCGTAGTTACCTGCAGCAATCTCCACACTAAAATGATCTGGAGACTTTGCTTTGTTTAGACCAATTCCGTGCAGTGCCGAGAATAATTGTTCTGCAGCCAGAGGACTTTTTTCGTTATACCTAGGGACTGCAATATTAAGCACCGTTTTATTCTTAATAGTCTCGTTGGTACTTAATTTTTGGAACTTCCTTCTAGCCTGAATAAATATAAAGGCTACAAATAGGATGGGAAGTAGTATTACTAGTGCGATTAATGTCTCTAACATTCGTCATTATGCCATATTCAGTGCTTGTTGTGCAGGAGCAAAAAAGGCGAGCCATACGGCTCGCCTTCAATTATATTGTCTTTACTAGTTACTTTATTGTAACCGAGTTCATAACATCTCCTACCTGTAGCTTATCAACTACATCTAACCCTTCGATAACCTTTCCGAATATGGTGTATTCATTATCTAGGTGAGGAGCATCATCAAGCATAATATAGAATTGACTACCGCTAGATGCTTTTTCTGGGTTAACAGCGTCTGATAGTCTTGCAGTTGCAACCATTCCTCTAGTGTGACTCCTATCACTAATTTCTTGTGGCACTTGGTATCCAGGTCCACCTGTTCCGTCTCCTGCAGGGTCACCACCTTGTAGAACGAATCCCTCTACTCTGCGGTGGAAGGTTAGGTCGTTATAGAATCCTTCATTAGCTAGGAAGAAGAAGTTGGTAACAGTTTGCGGTGCGATTTCTGGAAAGAATTCGATCACAATGTCACCTTTGTCTGTGCTGATAGTTGCTTTCTTTCCTTGCAGTTCAGCTAAAGGGGCAGCTTCTGGAGCCGCATCATAGGCATTTAATTTAGTGCTAGCGCCCAATGTGTCGCCGTCGTTACTTTGCATCATATCTTTATCATCAGAATTAGAATTATTATCTGTGTTCGAGTAAGAAGTTGTGCAGCCGACGAACACGATTCCGACTACTAGGATTGTTAAAAGGGGTTTTATTTTCATAGAAAACTTTTAAGAAATTCAGCATAAGAATAGCACGAAAAAAGGGGAGGGATTAAATCCCAACCCCTAATTGTTGAAGCGCGAATATCACTGGAATGTGGAAAGCCAATCCAAGTAGTGTACTACTCAAAATGTGTTTTCCCACTCGGTGATACCGAATTAAATTCCAAAACATACTAGCTAACCCTGCTACTATCATTGCAACAGTTGAAGCTATCCACCACTCTTGTCCATATTGGATTAGTAGGAAGTAGTAAACTACCCCATACACTAGTAAGACTAGAATCGCATAGAACAACTTATATGCTTTTTTGCCGAACGTTGCAGATATCGCAACCAGTTGTACAAGCACAATGTGTCCTACCAGAGTTTCGGAAGGCAAGTAACCTGCTGAAACGGAGCGGTAGACGAAAAATAGAAGTGATATACCTAATAGTGCAGGGATTACAATCACTGCCAGTCGGAAAAACTCTTTAATCGAGTCCAGTAGTGTTTTGGGGAGAGTTTTGATGCCTCCCCATGTCCCCTTTGCAACCTGAATGATTACAGGTGCAATAACTGCCAATAAAATCAGTGCTCCT
>CAYGMI010000067.1:0-4729 GCA_964351125.1 uncultured Candidatus Saccharibacteria bacterium
AACTGTATTCGCGCTTTCCATCAGACATTTCGAACCTGCCCACATGTAGAACTCCTCCAGCTTCATTGATCCAATCTCTTACAAGCTCAGCTTTAGACATCCCAACTTTTTGACTGTAAATGTCAAAGCGATCTGCCAAAGCACCATCTAGGTTAGTTTTTATTTTCCTCTGTATTGAAGGCATATAAAGATTATACCCTATAACTATTATCTTTGACTGCTTTTACCCCTTCTAGGGGTAGGAATTTAATGAAAGTAACCCTTTGTGAATAAAATCTAGCAGATGCCCGAATTTGTATTGCAATACAATGCCATATTTTATTCTTACTGTTATAAACAGCGATGAGAAACACACAAGGAAAATTAATTGCCCTTGAAGGATGTACTGGGGTTGGAAAATCTACTCAGCTCGAAAGGCTACAAATACAACTCACTATGGAGGGCTATAAATCTATCGTCTTTTCAGAAAGAGAGCACGAACCGTTTAGGACTGAAGTTAAAAAGTGGAGGCGATCAGAGGAAGGAGAGCAAGATACTTACAGTTTAGAAACTGTGCAGGCAATGGCGATTGCTAGAGGTCTACTGCATGCGGAAACTCTAGCACCCATGCTTCAGGAACTAGATTTTGTCATTATGGACAGGAGCTACATTACAAGCGCAGTATATCAATCTGTAGCAGGCTTTAGTCCTGAGTTCACAGCAAAGTTACAACTAGAACATGGAGCAATCCTTTTAGACCATGCTTTTATCCTAGATTGCGAACCTGAGACTTCACATTATCGAGCCTCTACTAGGAACGCAGCCGAATTTACCGAAGGAATCGGACTAGAGCGTGCAGGTGAGCTTGTACCAAATCCTGTTGAAGAGATCGAAAGCATCAGATACAAGCACGAACTATACAGAGACATAGCAGGATTAAATGAACGTTACCACCTAATTGATACCGACTCTAGGAGCGTTGAGGAAATAACTGCAGAGCTTATGAATTATTTGAGAGCACATGAATCATAGTCAGATATCTAAGGTGATGGAATGTGAGACTCTCAGAGTCGAACTTGATTGTGAAGAAGCTTTTCGAATAGCAAAGCAAGAAGTATATGGCAGACAGAAAGTTGAAGGCATTGCTATTGCACTATACGGATCTCCTGGGAGAAGAGAAATTATTGGAGGGGCTAGCGATGCTGACGTATTCTTTATTTGCAAAAAGTGGGATCAGGACTTACTTAAGCTAAGAGAAAAGTTTGTGCAGGTAATGGAAGCAAAGCTGAACTACTCGAAGATTGACTTACCAAACTGGGGATCTCTTGAAGAATGTGAACTTTTCTTATCAACGGCTTTAGTAGAAGGAAATCAGTTAATAGAGTCAAGATTTCTGGAAGGTGATGAGAGAACTTGGGAACGATTTGAGTTGCTTGTTAGTAGATACAATACTGTAGCTAGAGCAATTACAAATATTGTTTTTAACAGGTACTACTTTCTTCAAGACTTTGAATCAAAGGCTCTGTCCGATGGACTGAATCTGAAGTACTCAAGAGGTGGAACTAGAGAACATCTTATGTTTTCCTGGTATCTAAATCTGCTTAAGCTAATAGGACAAGAGCTGTCGGATACTGAAGAAACATCGACTCCTTTACAAGGACTTAAATGTCTACTAGATAATGAGGTAATCTCTGAACAAGAATATAGGCAGTCTCTAGAGGGGAAAGACTTTCTTGGATTGCTAAGACGAGAGATTCTAATTCTAAAGAGCAAAAATGGGCAGAATCCAAAATCAATACTGGATGAGAATATGTTAGAGAGCTTGAGTATAAGAGGGATCGGGGGACCTGAACAGATATTGGAGAAGTCTAAAATGGCTACTAGCTCTTTGGCCTTGGTGCTAGACAAGCTCTATGACAGCATCTTCGAATTGGATATTGATTTTCCTGAAGAGCTAATTAGCACAATAAAAACGATAGAGAGCTTGTATGGTTCTTTTAAGTTGAAGGATAAAGAGTCATTTGATCAGATATTTGATCAGGAGAAGGATACCAAGCACTGGGCTATACTAGGTATGATGGTTATAAATCCACAATGTGACTCAGTCCAACTTGACTATCTAGTCAGAGGTAATTTAACTCGAGGTGGATACGAGTATGTACTGCGAATGGCTACAAAGAACGGTAACATTGCAAAGAGTACACTTGAGTATCTGGTTGGACTTGATCATGTAGATAAACGATATACAGATCTAGCACTTAATTTATTAGCAAGTTAATCATGAATTTATACATAGTTCGTCATGCTCAAACAGACTATAACGTCCAAGGCAAGGAGGTGACTGGAAAAGATCACATCCACCTAAATGATGAAGGGAAAAGGCAGCTTGTCAGTCTTGAGAATAGGCTTAAGGATGTTCAACTAGATAAAATAATCTCGAGTCCTAGCGTTAGAACTCTTGCCACTGCTGAACCAATAGCAGCATTAACTGGTTTGGAAATAGAGGAGGATGATTTGGTACGCGAGAAAAGCAATGGTGACTGGGAAGATCTAGATCCTTCCTTGCACAATTGGGACAGCTTAGAGGGTACTTTTGAAACTAGAAAACCACCGCAAGGAGAATCCTTGAGCGAAGTGAAGCAAAGAGCAGCTGAATTTTTTGAGAAGTTGCTTAAACTAGACGATGAGAATGTATTACTTGTTTCTCATGCCGCTTTTCTAAAGATATTCGTAGGACATCTTTTGAACATGCCTATCTACGATTCAATCTTCAGATTGAAGGTAGACAACAGTTCCCTAAGCATCTTGAGGATTAAAGATAAGGATAACTACAAATTTGAAGTAATAAACGAAATCAGCTTCCTAGAAGATTAACCAACGGTTGACGGGATCTTGTTCTGCATAAACAAATAGTTCAAGATCTCGTCCAACCACCGACCCCAAAAAGCCATGTTACGTACTCTTAAGCTTTGTTATACAGTCTTTAGTATCAAAGATCTCTGGTGCTGAATATGAGCTACTTAGATATCTTCTAGTCTAATACTCTGAACTGCTAAATATAGATCTAGAGTTATTGGATTCCCATTATAGTTAATTAGACTTATCTCTCCAGGGGTGTGCAGGTTAATATTCTCTGATATAAGTGTTTCGCCTTGGAGTTTTAATTGCTCTCCATCTACTACTATGGAATCTTTAGATACTTCCACTCTCTGAATAGTACTACCAGCGAGTATTACTCCACTGCCGTAAGTTTGGATTACTACAAATCGCCCTTCATCTCTTTCGAAGAAAGTCCATGTTCCTCCTGCAAATGTATCCCATGTCCATGTTTTATCTTTAACCTGCTCCCAAATCTCGGAAGTTGATTCTTCGGTGCTAGGACTCTCGATTGGTGTTTGGGAGGATTGGCTTTGGATCACCAACAAGAGCCCAATGAATAGAACAGAAATTAGGAGGATGGAACCAATAGCAATATGATACTTAAATTCAGTGAGTTTCATACTAAATTGTATCAACGGAATTAAACAAGAGGCAACTTTTCTATAGTTATTAGGATCAAAGGTGTATTACAAATATACTAATGCGACGATAAAGTCGCTTCCTTAACAATAGAAGCGAGGAGTAACACTCTCGGTTCGTATAAGCTACACCAACTCATTGCTTCTATTTCTTCAAATACTTCAGAGTTTCTATCGGGTCTTGCACGAACGATATATACTCTTCTGAATTTTCCTTAATGCTAATCCAATACTCAGCCCCATACTTAACAATTTTCTCTATAAAGGGAGTCAATTCTCCGTCAATCATACTAAATACATGTTCACCAAGAACATAGCTGTCCAGTCTCTGCCCATATTCTACATACCTTTTTATTGTATTTTCTGAATTATCAGAAAGTTTGTCTAAGTACTCACCATAGAATAATAGCTTTTCTGGGTTGTCTTGGAATTCACTAATTTTCTCTTCTATAAACATCTCTACAAGTCTCTGAGCTAATCCTTCGTGAATTATGTCAAAAAGAGAAGAGGAGCGATGTGGCTCACTTGATATTGATGGTAAAGGAAATAGGTTAAACATATCGTTTAAAATTACGTGTCCTAGTTCGTGAATAATTGTACACAATAGATCTAGTTCGTCTTCGTCACTTAGTCTCGTATATTCCAAAATATTAGGTTTACTGGCATCTACGCCGAGCTTTAGTAAATGGAATTTTGTATTTCCAGATTTCTGTGTGGAAGCAGAGAAGCCTTTCAAGCTATATCCTCTTTTCTGTCTTACTATGAGTATAGGGTTCGAGATAGAGAACCCTAACTTCTGCTCTACAAAACTCATTGCATCCTCGATAAAAGGGCCTTGAACTTGCCTAAGAAGTTTGTCCTCAGCAAGATCTTTGATTAAGTCCCTTAATCTATACAGTTCGGGGTTGCTGAAGTGGGCAGTGGCAGGGTTGTCGATTAGTTCGATATACAGTGCTGCACTCGAATCTAAGTCTAGAGTTGAATCTCTAAGCTTATCCAATAGACTCTCTATATCGCCAATTATTTCTGCAGGATCTGCTTGCTCTACAACATAGCTAATCAAGTCAATTACTTGCTTGGGACAATCATCCTTAAAGTTGATGTGATCAGAAATAAAGCTTATAGGCATAAACTGGGGTTCAGCAGTTGTTTCCCTTCTCTCTGAACTCATGATTTTTTCTTATACTCCAAATGCACAAATCCATTCTCAAGTTTTCTGGTACTAACCAGCT
>CAYGMI010000068.1:0-4683 GCA_964351125.1 uncultured Candidatus Saccharibacteria bacterium
TTTATAATCTTCTGGACTCAGCACTGCCGCTAGATCTCGGAGCATATCTTTTTGCACAGAGTAATTTGTAACGTAAGACTCTCTGTCACCTGGCTGAATTTGTTCTCGTAATTTATCTAGGTCCAGCTGATTTGCTGCCACATTCATACTACTGCTATCTCCCGTAAGCCATGCAATTGCATTCAACCTGCCAGAAGCCAAAGCATAATCTGTCGATTCATCTATCCCATTCGGAACAAGAGTTTCTAGAAACGCTAATCTTCTAAGGGTATCTTCTGCGTAGTACTTAGAAAAACCTTCAGCATTAGCATTAGGGGAGTATCCTCCGGGAACCGCTACACTATCTAGCCCTGAGGTAGTTCTATTTGGAGTAGTAGCTGCTGCAAAGTCTGGATGGGTAACACCCAAAGAAGCGTTCAGTCTACCAAGTTCTCCTATTGCCTCGTAGAAAGACTGCATCTCAGCTGAGAGATTAGGGGGATCTTCGGCTAGCATCTGTAGAAGTGATCTTGCCATAACACGAGGGGTTCTGGGACCACTTCTCCAGCTTGCTCCGATTTCAGTGAGTATTGCTGGGGTTACTGCAAAATCTGTCAAAAACGCTTCAATATCCTGAGGACCTCTTGCAGAGAATAGTTGTGTGGAGATTTTCCTGAGCAAGGCTTCTCGCTCGTTTATCCCAGGATATTCCTTGCCTAATAAATGTTTCGCTACTAGTTTTAATGTATTGTGTCCATTACGACCTGCATATGTTGCCAATTGATTAACTGCAAATGCTGTGCCTTCGATTACATCGGCTCTGTATGTATCGGGCCCACGATTGTTTATTTTTTCAACTTTTGCTGAAATTTCAGGATCGCGCTTGAATATATCCGTAACCAACTCTACTTCTGGTGATACGAATAGATTATCTTGAGTCTGTACCAGTTTTGGATCAGCAATGATCGTGCCAGGAATAGTCAACGTCAGAGCTATAGCCTTCTGCAGCAGCACAATATCATCAACACTTACCCCAAACGAAGCTGCAGCCTGTGCAAGCATTTCAGGGTTAGAGCTGCTACCTATCTTTAGTAGAATTTCCTTAACTATAAAGTTGGACAGCTCTCTAACCTTTATTTCTGGATGATCTACATTCGAAACCAACCTATTAAGTCCTACAAACCCATACTCCTTAAGTATCTGAATCAGTCTCGATTTAATTTGAGAAAAGTTGGCATCAAGAGGCCTCACATTGTTGTCTCCAAGATTCTCAAACTTCTCTCCAATTCTAGATGCAATATCGTTTATATCGTAGGTCTCTTTAGCGGGACCATCCGAATCGTAGGTAGCAATCAAAGTACCAAGCTTCTCAACCATATGTAGCTGAACCTCATGCGTTTCGGGAGTAGAGAAATATCTTGAATCTACGCTACTAGGTAAATTTCCGCGCAGCCAAGTACCCTTATGGGCTGGTAGTTTATTTATATCTACCGGAGATGGTTGTGATTGTTGATTTTCTAAAGTCACGCGGCTATTTCATTTACATATCTTTCCTGACTAAATGTTAAAGAGATTCCGGCGTCTTGTATACTCCCATTAGAGTGAACAGGCAAGGTACCTTTTATAACTTCAGTAAGATATGTAACCATTATTGCGTGACCTATTTTATCATTACCAATAACCGGATTCGCTGGAGATGGAGGTAACGGCAGAATCCCAATAGAAGACACTAGCGCATCTACGTCTTCCACCGAGAACACACCTCTTCCAGAGAAGTTTAAGCTTAGGAATAGAAGTTTTTCTCTTAAGTTCCCTCCGTTAAGACCTGTAATAAATGGCTTTGCCATTAGCGCATCAAACAATAGTTTTCTATTTGGCTCATCTAGTGAGATTATTCCGGCAATCCTAGGATTCTCATGAGCACTTTTATAAGCAGCCAGGTTCGCCATAAATTCTCTCCCTAGATTGATTGACTCATCATCATGAAACGGCACCCTATTGAATGGGACTGCATTCAACCTTGTTTGAAGAAAATTTCGGTGCATGGCTAGTAGTTGATCTTGCTCCTGAATAATTTGGGTAAACGTATGGTCCATCACCTGTGACTTCTGTTGTTCGGCGCTATTGAACTTACTCTGTATACGACTAATTGTCTTCTCATTAGGCGGGTATGGATCATCTATTCTGCGAATAGTATTCCCATCTACAACTGTTATAGTATTAGGAGTAGTTCTGACTCCTTTGATATCGTTGATCCTTTTATAAACAGCAGAGATGTTATTGTTAGCATCTGCAACCTTTCCTCTAATTTTTATTATGTCGTGGTATTGTTTAAGCGCTTGCTCTGGAGTAGTTGTCGCTGAAATTCTGAACTCGAAGGCATTAGCTTTTGTTAGGTACTCTTCCTTAGCTTGTCTGATATTATCTACCTGCGTTGATATAAGATCTACATTCGATTCAAGGCTTTGAACCTTTGGTGTCATAGCTGGACTAGATTCAGCTCCCATCATCTCTACCATTAGTGTTCTCATTTTTGCCGCCATGGCGATGTTTTCGTTAATAGATTTCCGGTTATCTCCTTGAATCTCTAGCTTTCTCTTAATTAACATTAAAGACTCAGCCATACTCTGTGCAATCAAGTCTTCTCCAATATTTGAGGTTGTGCCTATCCAATCTCTATCTGCTGCTGGAAGTCCGCTCCAAGCTTGCTCAACTGCGTGTCTGATCTCGGCAGCTGAGGCTGCAGGATAGTGATTATCGCTTTGGGCCCACTCGTTACCTACTGCATAAGTTCTCCATATCATAAAGTTTGCTTCGACAAGTTTAGCTTCTTCTTCTATCAACTTATTGCCCTCAAAGTATGTTTTCTTCATTCTTGACATCAAAGCATCCACAATCAGATCTCTCATCTTTGAAAATCTAGCCCTTACTTTATCTCTATCAGCTTTAGTTTGTGCAGTCTCATTGGGATGTATGGCATTCAAAGCTTTATAAACTTTGTCCATATTCTTTCTAATCTCGAGCCATTTTGCATGTAGTGAATCAGCAGATATGCTTTCACCAATGTTAAAGCCAAGTATAAGTTCCTCTGCATTTACTTCTCCTTCACTACCTTCTTCATTACTATAAACCTGATCATAGAGTGTTGTGGCTGTCTTCATTGCATCACCCAGCACATACAACTCAGGGAATCTTTCCTTTTTAATTGTCTTTTCCCGCTTCGCTTCTGCCAATTTACCAAAATCAGGGTCTACTTTTACCTCAGTTGTTTCTTTTCCTTTTTCTCCTTCTTTGAATACAAATATTCCTGCTCCGTCTGCCTCAAAGAATTCTTTCGCCTTTTCGTAAGGGTCAACTAATTTCAAGAAAACCCTATAAACTGCCAAAGATAGTGCTTCAAAGTATGCCGCTCTCTGGCCCTGTGGCAAACGATTGAATACGTCCGAAGGAGTTAGAGCATTCGCTGCGATTTCGGACATAAATCCACCGGCCTTAGTAAACTCCAACACAAAGTTTGTCCTTGCTGTATCTTGCTTAAACTCTGTTAAGGAAGCGAATCCTAGTAACGATCTCATTGCGACCAATTCAGAATACTTTGCACCACCAGGTTGATAGTCACTAAAATCGACTTCTACATCCAACCCTCCCCATAATCTATTCTCCGCCTTTAGCTTGAGTTTCTTGCCAGAACCAGGATCAAACTTTTCTGCTGCTTCTATAAACTTATCTGAATCTCTAGCCACTCCTACACTTTCAGTTAATAGATCATCTCTTGGTTTAATGTAATAAGGGTGGAGCTTTTCACGTTGTAGTTCGGGAGCAACTGCAGGATCATCCATTCTCATTTCTTGTGGAACTACTGCAGATTTTAGAAGCTTCTCGTATATCCACTGCAATGTAGCCATATAACGGTGCACAGCATAGGTCTTATCTTCTCCTTCTAAGTCTTTGAGAACATCTGTGATTCCTGAGGTGGTCAATGAGATTCTTAACAGTTTTTCTGCCTCCTCGAGAATTACAGCGTGTGGGTTAGGGCTTTTTCTAATTCGATCGTGTATCTCTGTCTCACGATTCTTTAATCTTCCAAAATCTATTTTGAGAACGTTCTTATCTAAATCAATTTTACCGTCCTTATCAACTCCGAAAGGGAATCTGGAGAATTTGACTTCCACAACACCTTCGAGTTCTTCTAAATCAAGGACTCCTTGGGCTGCATCTTCCAGTATTCGCTTCTGATGCTCTGCAAGGTTTGCACTACGAATAGCTTTATCCCACTTATACAATTTGTTGCCCTCGTAAATGCCTCCAGCAACAAGTAGAGCAGCACCACCAGAAATACCTGTAGTCACAACTCTTCCTGCTTCGCCAACTCCAGGTACAAGATCATCAATCAAAAATTGAGTAAGCGTGCCAAGAGGGAGCTCTTCGTTCAAGCTCTCTATTGCTCCTTTGTAATGTGTCTCTGCTACTCCATCGGTATAGGCTAGTGCTCTACCAAATAGACCTGCAGCTGCTTCACCTTCAGCCATATCTTAGTTTACCTTTTTTGGTAAATATTAACTAGGTAATTATAGCATCAGATTGCATGCTATAGGATAAAAATGATATAATCATGTATTAATGAAGCCTTGAAAACAAAGGGAGTTAAAGATGGATGCTCAAACAGTAACCATGATCCGCGGTGGAATGATTGCCGCAGGAGCA
>CAYGMI010000069.1:0-4447 GCA_964351125.1 uncultured Candidatus Saccharibacteria bacterium
CGTACAAAGAGTTGAAGAGTCATATCTTGCCACACTACCCAAATTAGATATTAGGGAAGGTCAGTTAAGAATACTAAAGTCTGAGACTGAGGAATTATACTATCTAGGGAGACAGTTTGATTCAATATTCACTGAAGTAGTCAGAATAACACTACAAGGTGCCGATCTATTAACAAAGGAAGTAAAAACAAATTACTCACTAGTTTTACTCGAGCAAATAGAGATATCCTTAGATGCAGCTGCAGAGTCTTTTTCGGATATAAAAACCAAAATAGAGGCCTTCACTGTATTGGGGAAAAATGGATTGAATACTGAAGTTACTGAGATAATCAAAGCGCTGCAGTCTGCAATTATGACCATTGGTGAATGTAGGGAGCAGTATCGAGAACTGCTAACTAGTAGGCCAAGTATCGTTACAATTGAAAGTATAACTAAGCAACTAGAGTTCTTTTGGTCTCTACAATCAGGTAATGGAACGTATGGCAAGATGGATAAAGATTCTCTTATCCTAACCGTAGAGCCTGATGTTGAATCTGCATTATTGGCATCTAAAATACTGTTGCCACTAAAAGAACTATCCCTGAATGCAATCAAATATGCAGAAATAGGTAGAAAAGGTAAGGAATTTGCGGATCGCAGACTAGAGATAAGGATATTTAGAACTAAAAATAACTCACTATCTATTAAGCTCGAAGATAATGGAATGGGGATGTCAGAGGAAGATCTGAAAGTGATATTCGAAAGAGGTATTAGGGGCTCTGGAGTAGGAGATATCCGAGGTACGGGAAACGGTCTAGCCAACGTAAAAGCACTTGTTGAGCAAATGGGCGGAGCCATTAGATGCGACTCTGTTCTAGGAGAGAAAACTATATTTACCCTCGAAGTACCTGAACTAGCTGTAGAAGCTTAGAAACTATACTTTGGTGTATACTATTAGATAAAAATATATATTAGATAGTAAACATGGACACCACTTCAATAGGTACAGCAGTTGACGCAGGATTAGTTAAAATGGGCTCATTTATGGGCAAAGTATACGGAATAATGAGCTTAGGACTTCTTTTGAGTGCAGTAATTGCATTTGCTATGTATAACAGCCCTAACTTATTTGATGCGATTATCCGTGCAGACCTCATATTACCTATTTTTCTACTAGAACTTGTGTTGGTAATCGCTCTGCAGTCCACATTCAATAAGCTTCCTTTTCTGGCTTCGTTAGCAATGTTTGCTGTATATTCCATACTTAATGGAGTTGTGTTCGGCGTAATTCTTTATGGTTACACCGCAACCTCTATTGCTACTACTTTTGGTGCAACAGCAGTCACTTTTGCAATCATGTCCGTATATGGCCTAACAGCTAAGCAAGATTTAACTAAATTTGGACAACTGGCAATAATGGGAGTAATTGGTTTATTGGTAGGGAGCGTAATTAACATCTTCGTAGCAAGTGACGCTTTTAGCTGGGTACTTACATACTTTGGAATAGCGGTGTTTGTTGTGCTGGTTGCCTATAAGTCTCAGCAGATTAAGAGTTTCTATCAGATGGGTGAACAGACAGGAAATAGCTCCAAATATGCTTTATTTGCTGCGTTCTCCCTGTACCTCTCGTTTATTAACATCTTTATTCTATTGCTCAGAATATTTGGAAAGCGTAGATAGGTCCGTCAGCTCTTACTTTACTTCCCGCTTCGATTTAATCATGTCGAATAGGGGCAAGAAGAATACTGAGTATTCCAGAATAAACAGATAACGATAATTATCTGATATGTTTACAAAGAATAGGAATCCGGCATTAATCAGTACAATTGAGGTATAGATAAATGTACGTTTATTGTGATCATAAACACTCTTGAGCATATAGCCTAGATTAATTAAAAGAGGCAAAGCTAAAGTCCAAAATACCAACACTAGTGGTGTTTGTGAGCTGACTCTAAGGTATCTGTCGCCCCAGCGCGAGAATAGATTAGACTCTATTTGCTCGATTCCCAGATCATTCTCTTTTAGTCCCGCACTATAGAGCAATGTTTCCCCAGGTTTTAGCCCTACTGTATAACCAAACATACAGGCTCTGTCGCCTACGATAACTGGAATATTACGCATGAATAGTCTTAAGGCGACAGTGTTAAACTCTTTGCGGTAGTCCGCATCGTACATTCTAGATACGTTCACACTGGCTTCATCGTCAAGTTCATATAGCCATCTTGCACTTCTACATCTGTAGTACTTTTGGATTTGGTCTATCGGAGCAAATTGCTCAATTACCCCTCTCTCGTAATCGGTTAGCTCTCTATTATTAGAGATTATTGCACCAGTTAACTGTAGATAAGGGAATTCTCTAAAATAGGTATCATAAGAAGCTCCATCTTTATAAACACCTAATGCATTGCCTAATCCGAATTGAATACCTATATAAACGGCTATCGCCAACCCAACAAGTTTAGCTGCGTACTTAAGATTTACGGTTCTGAACAGCACCAAAACCAGTGGTACAAGTGCCAGATATATTATTCCGTTATGTCTTAATGACGCAATTAGAGGTAGCGTTAGACCTATCCAAATCCATGCATATTTTAGGAATCTTGAAGATTTTTTTGCCAGTAAAATATGCATAGTAAGTAGTACCAACAACATTATTAGTTGAGTGTACAAGACATCTTTCCAGATAGTTATGTTGTATATACCAATAGAAGGTTGAACTACAAACAAAAATGCACCTAAGGCTATCCACTTCTGTTTTACTCCGTGCTTTTTGAGCATCCACGCAGCGTATGTCACCAACGATGAAGAAATGAGTATTTGGATGATAGAAAGAAGAGCTGGACTGTCCCAAATATTCCTAACTACAACTAGTAGAAATGTAAAAAAGAAAGGGGAGGCATTATCTATCTCTAGTGTTCCGGCTTGTTTCCAGTGCGTAATGGAGTCCGTCGTCATGACTGCAGGGAAGAAGCCAATCAACCAACATAAAAATACCGCTACGGACAATGAAAAGACCAAAACCTCTAATTGATGTTTCGAATAAAAATTCATTAGCTGTCTTGCATTCTGCTTAATTCGTTCTGCTTGCCACATAGTTTGTGTTCTGTGATAATTACCAATCTGCTCGCATTTTACTTCTAAATCGTTAATTAATGAAGCTTGTTGTATTTATTCCCGCACTTAACGAAGCTAAAACAATAGGAGAAGCCCTAGATAGAATACCTAAGAAGATTCCTGGAGTTGATCAAATAGTTAAAATGGTTATCGACGATGGCAGCACCGACGACACTATTAAAATCGCCAAACAACATGGAGCAATCGTTTATTCTAACAACTCCCAGAAACGAGTGTCTTACACTTTCCAAAAAGGTATTCGACATGCGCTAGAGATGGGAGCCGATGTCGCTGTAAATATTGATGCTGATCTACAGTTCAAGCCAGAACAAATTCCTGACCTAGTTGAGCCAATTGTTCAAGGTGAGGCTGATTTTGTAGTAGGCGACAGATTTACAGATCCAGAAACTTTGGAACGCAGAAAGCCTGAGAATATGCCAGGCGGAAAATATCTAGCAAACAGAGTTGGTAGCTGGGTTGTAGGAGTACTTTCAAAACGTAAATTTAGAGATGTAACATGTGGATTCCGCGCCTACAGCCGAGAAGCTATGTTAACCCTAAATATCCAACAGCAATACACATATACTCAGGAATCTTTTCAGATGTTGGCTCTAAAGAAATTCGAGATCAAAATGATTCCTGTCGAGATTAAATACTTCTCAGGTAGAAAATCTAGAGTGGTAACCAATTTTACTGGCTTCCTATTTGGGTCAGGACTGAACATCCTCAAGACTTTCAGAGACCATGCTCCACTTCAGTTTTTTGGAATACTTGGAACGTTTCTATTTGCTCTAGGGCTGATAGTTGATACGTTCGTCGTATACCACTTTATTACTACTGGGGGATTTTCTCCTTACATTTTCTTGGCATTTATTGGTGTATACCTAAATACTATGGGAATTATAGTCTGGATAGTTGGACTTGTTGCTGATATGCTAGATCGAATCCGTAATAACCAAGAAAGAATTTTGTATCTATTAAAGGAAGTAAGATATGGAGAATATCGAGAACCGCAAAGCAACTCCTGAACTAGAAGATTTTAGAGGTAAGTATCAAACCAAGGGAATTGGAGCACGACTGCTTGATAACTATTTCGTAAAAGTAAAAGAACTATTGGCACAAATTCCCTTCGAAGGAGAAGGCATTGAGCATGCACTAGAGATTGGTTGCGGCGAAGGTCTTTCTACCAAGAAGCTAAATGACATGCTTCCAGATTCTGTAGAGTTAGAAGCCTCTGAGTTCGTGGAGCATATGATTCCTATCGCTAAAGAAGAGAATCCTGGCATGAAAATTATCCAAGAAGACGTATACGAAATGGGCCGTACAGATGAGAGCATAGAACTTACTTTCTTAC
>CAYGMI010000070.1:0-4248 GCA_964351125.1 uncultured Candidatus Saccharibacteria bacterium
TCCAGATGTCTGGATTCTCATCCACAATTGTATTTATTACATCTGTTCCATAAGCCAAATGCACTGATTCGTCTCGTAATATAAATTGAAACTGTTCGCCAACTCCCACCATCTTTTGTTGTCTGAGCATAGATAGCATCATCGCAAATCCAGCATAAAAGAATATCCCTTCCATAATTACGTAATAACCAATTAGGTCATGAACAAATTGCTGTGTGTTCTTGGTACCTTCCGTATTAAAGTTAGGATCCAATACAGATTTAGTAAAGTCGATCACAAATTCATCTTTGGCTTTAATGCTTGGAATAGTCTCGTATGCTGCATAGATCTCGTCTGGATCTAAACTCAACGTGTCACAACAGTAGATAAATGTATCTGTATGTACTGCCTCCTCGTATGCCTGCCTTAGCAAGTACTGCCTACATTCTGGGTTAGTGATGTGTTTATACATAGCCAATACTATGTTGTTGGCAGTCAGACTCTCGGCAGTAGAGAAAAAACCTAAATTACGCATAATTAAATGGCGCTCTTCTGCACTCAGTACGTCTTTTGACTTCCACTGCTCAACATCTTTTTGCATATTCACCTCTTCTGGAGTCCAGTTGTTGGCAACTCCATTTTTGTAGTGTTCTCTTGCCCACTTATACTTCATAGGCAGGATTTTATTCGGGTCAGTTGTATTATTGTTCAAAAGACCGGCTTTTACTTTCGCCATTTTACTTTTCTAACATTAAAATTAATTACTGACAGGCTTCGCAATCTGGATCACCTATTACACATAGTTCAGCTGTACTGCTTGTTGTTTGCATCATATCCATTTCAGGAGAGAAAGTTACTTCAATCTCTGATACTTCTATATTTGTAGTTGTATCATCAATTTCTTCGATAACTACTTCGTCTACAGTTACCACTTCAGGCTCTGTCTCGTATTTCTTATTTATATCTATAGTACTTTTCTCGATAGCAGAAGCTCCCAAAGTTCTTAGGTAGTATGTTGTTTTTAGCCCCATCTCCCATGCGTACTGATAGATTTCTGAGATCTTCTTACCCGACTGAGTAGCACTAAATATATTGATTGATTGGCTCTGATCGATCCATTTACCTCTATACGCTGCATGCTTAATCACCCATTCAGGATCAATTTCGAATGCTTCTTTATATTTATCTTTGATCTCTTGTGGGATCTCAGGAATAGATAGCAGACTTCCGTCGTAGTACTTTAGTTTATCTAGCATTTCAGGAGTCCAGAGACCTAAGTCTTTAAGCTCGTTAATTAAGTATTCGTTAGCAATTGTAAACTCGCCGCTTATATTAGACTTTACATAAATATTCTTATAAATAGGTTCTATTGATGGCAATGATCCGCTCACATTTGAAATAGTTGCCGTCGGAGCAATTGCCATAGTGTTTGAGTTTCTCATTCCATTCTTTTTGATATCTTTACGCAAGCTATCCCAATCTAGCCTTGAAGTTCTTGCTACAGGAATATGCACACCACGTTCTTCTTCTAGTAGGTCTAGAGTATCTAATGGCAGCATTCCGCGATCCCACTTAGAGCCCTTAAAGCTCTTATAAGATCCTCGCTCTTTGGCGAGTTCCATAGAGCTCTTAATTGCATTGTAGGAGACAAGTTCCATCAGCTCATCAGTAAGCTGTAGAGCCTCTGCTGAGTCGAATGCCATTCCTAACTCGAACAAGGCATCTTGATAGCCCATGATTCCTAGTCCGACTGGTCTGTGCTTTAAGTTTGAATTCTTTGCCTCTACGGTAGGGTAGAAGTTAAGATCCACAACATTATCTAGCATACGCATTGCAGTCTTTACTGTCCTTGCAACTTGCTCATAATCTATTCCCGATTTATCGCTCTTAACGTGATTCTTTAGCTGCACAGAGCCTAAGTTACAAACAGCTGTCTCGTCTTTTGATGTATTTAGAGTAATCTCGGTACAAAGGTTTGAGTTGTGAATTACACCAACGTGATCTTGCGGAGACCTAACATTGCAGGCATCTTTCCAAGTCATCCAAGGGTGTCCTGTCTCGAACAACATTGAGATCATTTTGCGCCACATATTCTTTGCTTTTAGCTTTTTGAATAGTGCGATCTCACCTGCTTCTACCTTTTGTTCATACCCCACATACTTTTTTTCGAACTCTTTTCCGAAGATATTATGAAGTTCTGGAGTCTCTTCAGGAGAAAACAGCACCCAGTCGCCATCCTCGCGCACGCGCTTCATAAATAGATCTGGAATCCAACTGGCAGTATTCATTTCTGGGGTGCGGCGTCTCTCGTCGCCAGTATTTTTTCTAAGCTCTAAGAAATCCTCGAAATCATAGTGCCAACACTCTAAGTAAATTGCCGCAGCACCTCGTCGCTTTCCACTTCTATTAATAGCTGCTGTTGTAGCATCTAAAATCTTTAAGAATGGAACAACTCCCTGACTAGGAACATTTGTACTATGGATCAAAGCACCTGTACCACGAATGTCTGTCACGTCGGTACCTATCCCACCAGACCACTTAGCAAGCTGAGCATTATCCCCCACAACCTTAAATATATGGTTAAGATCATCGTTGATAGTATTCAGGTAACATGAACTCATTTGAGAATGCGGAGTACCTGAATGGAACAACGTAGGAGTGGACGGAATATAATGCAACAGAGACATTACCTCATAGAACTCTTCTGCTTTCTCAACTCTTTTTGCCTCTGGCTCATTAAGTGCCAATCCCATTGCTACCCTCATCCAGAAGTACTGAGGTACCTCTAGAATATTCTGGTTATAGTCACGACGGTAGTATCTATCGTATAGAGTTTGAGCTCCTAGATACGTAAACAGTTGGTCTCTTTCAGGCTTTAATAGTTTTGAGATTTTCGTAAGGTCAAAGTCCAACAGTTTCTTATCTAGCTGTTTCTCTTTAACGCTGTATTTAAGTTTATCGACAAAGACCTTGCGGTAGTTTTTATCAAAGTCTTTAGCAAACTCCTCGACACCAATTACATCTTTATACAATCCATGATGCAATAGCCTAGCAGCTAACTTAGAGAATATCGGATCTCTTTCGATTCTTGAACGCAAGACCATCACCACCACTTTATTTACCTCTGAAGCCGAAATACCATCAAACACACTATATTTAATATCTCGAAGTAATCCTTCTGTAGGTAACTCTATTTTTAAGTCTTTAGCATAGCTATTAATTAGCTCTTCAATCTCATACAAGCTAAAGTCAGTGGAGCTGCCGTCTCGCTTTGTCATTTGTAGCTTACTTTTCTCTGCCTTTTTTGCAGTTTTTTCTCTCTCTTTGTCCCTTTCTCGATTACGGTTATCACGGTATAGGATGTATGACTTAGCTACCTCGAAGTGTCCTTCCTCTGCAATTTTCTTTTCTACAATATCCTGAATATCTTCAACTCCAGGGACCCTATCTGGATATTGCTTTTCTAGAACAATCATTACATTAGATGTAATTCGCTCCACAAGTCCTGAATTTGCTGACCCTATAGTGGACGAAAAGGCCTTGTGTACTGCACTCTGAATTTTCTCAGATTCAAAAACTACTACCTCTCCACTTCTTTTTCTTATTTGTGTGATTTTCATGGCAAGTAATCAAAAAGTAAATTGCGCAACAGGGTGAAAAAAGGTTCCCGTTCAAGGAACCGTCGTATTGGGTTCACCACATTTAACTCACACAATATATTGTGGTTAAACGTCCTTGTCAATACTACATATTGTGTTGACTTAAAAATCTAGTTAGATCAATATCCCTTTGAGAATCCACCATTAAGTTTTAAAAAAGTCATCAATTTGCGATCTGGATATCAACTTAGTGACTAGGGTTTTATAAAATTGGACACTATCAGCATTTTTTGAAAATATTTTAACTACAGGTGGTATACAGATAAGATATAAATTTTCTAATCCTACGCAATGCTAGATAAACCAATAGTATTGAACGGCAGCGTTCAAGAAGGTGAGCCCATTATAGAAAACTCATCCCTACTTAAATTAATGCTTAATAGAAGTGATAACTCTATTTTGATATTTGATCCGACTAATGGAGCAGGAATTTCTTCCGACTCTTTTAAGCGGAAATTTATTCCTGATTTGGTAGCTGCATGCGATCCGGCAAAAAAGGAGGAACTTATAGAGGCCATCGACTACGTAGTCGACGGATTGAGAGCAGAAGTAAGACTAGACAGTATCCAGGTATTTTCCCACCTCTATGACGAGTACAGAACCTGCAATA
>CAYGMI010000071.1:0-1865 GCA_964351125.1 uncultured Candidatus Saccharibacteria bacterium
TCGAGCCTTGGTCAATCGAGAAGTCTGGCTCGTCTTGTTGTTCAGCACGATCCAACTCTGGGGAATATACGTTGAGTTGAAACGGTTGGGTCGCGGCGATATAGACCGTTGGTTGTTCGGTGTAATGAATCAGCACCGAGCCTTCTGTAACAAAGAATTCTGTCCAGTCATAGCCATTGCTGATCGCCACCGAGCCAGAGCAGAGCGAGCCATCTTCGCCATCAGCGTCCTGTGCATTAACTGCACCACTGAAAGCCATCATCATCACCAAAATTGCCGAAAGAATTACCAAAATACGTGATTTCTTCATGCTACATGTATCCTTTTCTTCTGATCGAATGAAAATCCTTTCACTGATAGGCCTTTACCTAACAGCTACGCCACAACGACACAAATCGCCAAGGTGTAACTGTCAGGGGAATAGTTAGAAAACAGTGTTAAAGATCGTCTTGTTTAGACGCTCGGATTATATCATAAGTATAGCTACACACAACCTATAGCTACAAATTCCCAACAAATAAAGTAGATGATATAATCCTGCGCGGCGGTCATTAGAAGAAGTAATTGCCGGGTCGTCTAATGGTAGGACACTGGTTTTTGGCGTCAGCAATCGGGGTTCGATCCCCTGCCCGGCAAAAATAGAGTTTGTAATCAATTTGTTTTGATTGCAGACTCTGTTTTTTTAGTTAAGAGGGGAGAGAACCGTAGGTTCGTTCAATGACTTCTTATGCGAGACAAGCGAAACGAAGTCAAGTACATAAATTTATGACTGGAGTTACGACTCGAAAATTGTAGGCATTCCCATCTCACCTGCTTTGGCATGAATATGCTGAATAGCAAGAATCATCCCAGGTACGGAATCAAGTCCATTTGCTTGATCCGCTAGCTGAATGTATTTATTAGCATAATCTGCAAACTTAGTGGCATCTGTAATTTCAGGGAATCTGGTGATGTAAGCATTTACCCACTGAACTAAAAGTTCCGCAGGGGTTAGGTCTTTTGATAGCTCTACTGAGGTGTTTTGATGTATAGGTTTTTCCACTAGTAAGAAAACGGATAACTAGCAGATGCATCACAAATTATGATTCTAAGAGACCAATTTCTGCCGCAAAAGATAACAACTCCTCACCAGAGGTATATTGTGGGTCCGAGCTCCAATCTGATTTACTCTTGGCAATATTCTGATAAAGTTTTAGTGCACCTTCATAGAAACTGACTAAATCAAAACTCTCCGTCTTGATGCTACTAGTAAGTGAACTCGCTACAAGTATCCAAAATTTAGCAGGTGTATCGCAGAATTTAGAAATACTAGCTACTGATAGATCGTCAAATTTTACAAGTTTCCTATCCATCAAGAAGTTTTTCTGAGCTGTCTAAATTCCTGAGTCTCTTTTATTTCCCTTCTACGATTCTCTTTTTCAGCATCCTCTTCTGCACTATTTACGTAATTTTGAATCCTACGATTTCTTTCTATTAGTAACTCAACAAGCTCTTCTTCTGTAATAGAGTCTGCATCAGATTCATTGTTTATTTCTAAAATAGTTTTGGTTATCTCGTTTCTAAGTAAATTTGATGTCTGCGCTTTTATCGCCGCGTCTTCTTCTACGCCATGAATCAAGGCATTGCTCAATGCATTTTTCCTAGTAATTATCTCTTTATTTCCTTCCTTGTCTACATACTCATACCTAACAGCAAACCCAGGTCTCCAATCGTATGTAGTGGTCTTTGCACCTTCTTGATTGCCGATTCTAATTTTTGATATCCATATTGTAATGTCGTGCAAATACAATTCTAGTGTCTTTTTTATTCTATTTATTTCAACTTCTTTATTCTTGAGAAGATAGATAATATTGATTACATCCTTC
>CAYGMI010000071.1:1875-2231 GCA_964351125.1 uncultured Candidatus Saccharibacteria bacterium
GTATACGGATCTGACATATGAGCCTCTGGATGCGTATCTTCTACTCTAATAGGATATTCTAAAAATTCCGGATCAAGAGGGTAATCATCAGGGAAACTTATACTCCTTAGTATTTGATCTAGGTATCTCACATGGTCTGTTAAGTCTTTTAGTCCAATCTCTATGAGTAATTCTTCTGTAATTTTATCTAGCTTCTGTCTCTCTATTACATTATCTAGAGGTATTGTCTGATTAGGGTCTATTACTCCATTCAGTTCAGGGATTCTATCTGGAAAAACCAAACCCATCTCTACGAGCACTTTAATTGCCTCGAACCTTTTCTCTGTAACGTCTTTGTTTTCAGGATCATCTATACT
>CAYGMI010000071.1:2241-4208 GCA_964351125.1 uncultured Candidatus Saccharibacteria bacterium
TCTATACTGCCTACTGGAGCTTTATCCATTATTTCGTCTATTTCTCCTGATATCGCACGAAGCTGAGATTCCCTCTTAATATCCTGAATAGTTAAAGCGATAATTAAGTGACTGATAAGCTCATCTCTATCTAGATTTATTACTTTACCTGATTCAGGTTCAATCAGTTGAACATAGTTGAAGTCTCTTGAGTGAAGCGAATCGAGTATCCCCACAGCTACTGCATCTGGACCTATTATATCGTTGCGCATATCGCGCTCTAGCTGTTCTGTAGTAGTATTTTCATTGTATGTAACTGGCTGTTCGGACATCTACTGATTAGAACTATTATAAGGTATCGATTGTGGATTCTGTGGCTTGTTCACGTTTATAACTTGTGGGGCAACCATCCGAGGCTGCTGAGGAGCCTGCTGCTTGGGTACTGGAATATTTATAGTGATGTTCTGTGGCTGTGCGTGCTGTCTATTGGGATTAGGTGGTGGTGGAGCTATTACAGTTGTTTGTGCCGCCATCATCAAGTCTAAATTATTACTTTTCTTCTCACCTGCTTCGAAAGCCCCCTCTGTAACCAAATCTAGAATCACAACTCCTACTAGAATAAACAGGGTAGAGAACTCTAAGATCCCTCCTAACAAATCTACAGATGGCAATAGACCTGCCACCCATTCGGTGTTTATAAATATGGTATTTACGAATGCCGAACCCGGCGCAATACCAAACATCTTGAGTAGTAACCTCGCAAGCAATATAAACTCTAGAGATTTGAATACTACATCGAGTAGCTCGATCAAAATCTTACCTACCTTCTCTTGCAAGAAGGATAATACAAAGCTCGAGAAAAGTATTCCAGCAAAAATATAGAAGATTGCGGCTACAATCATTTCGAATTGTACCTGAAGAGAACCAAATCCAGTCTCTGCAAACATACCATCAAATGGCACAAGCAGAGGGTCGGTCATCCCAATTATAAGCTTGCTTACAAAATGATCGCTCGATGCCGCAAATAGCACCAAGAAGAAGCGCAGAATAATTGTAACGACTAGTAGACCAGTTATCGCAAATATCATTCTGCGAACTGTCTTACGTGTATTTTCCATGTGCTCAGTATAGCGGATTACTATCTGTGTAGGAATGCTCCCACAATTCCAACTACAAAGAAGATAATAGTCAAAATGTATAGCACTAGGCTAAGGTAGTAAGTATTGTTCTTACCTAAATATGTAGCCGTATTGGTGATTCCGTTCTCTTGATCCTCATCAAAGTCTCGATATTCATTCCTGAGGTCACCCGCAAACGAGTTTGTGAACGCAAGAGCAAGCAAAATACCTGACCACACATCAAAACTAGCTCCTGGATAGGATAAGAAATAAAGAATCTCTACTGCAGCTAGTAAGTAAGCGTGAGAAATTCCATCCCATGGGAATCTTGATTTTAATCTGAAGGGCTTTGCAGAGTAGAGGACTCCAACAATCAAACCACTTAACGCAAACTTAATTGGAGGCAGGCCTCCAGCGTAATAGCTTAATGCGAGAGCTATTATTGCTATTCCAAGAAGTATTAAATAACCTGAGGTAACGCTAGCGATTCCGTATGCAAATGGATTTCTGAATCTTTTATAGCTAATCCCTCCATTAGCTTTTTCTTGCTCTTCTTCAGGCTTTTTAGTTCCATCTGTTCCCGATATCAATCTCAGGGTCTGCCAGATAGTTAAACGTTTGAACTCACTTTTTGCATCATCTTCGCGATCTTCAATATCATTGATGATAAATGCAAATGCCAATACAAGGTACATAGCAAGTGCACCAGCCAAAAATTTGGCATCTAGTGGAACCCTTGCTGCCATCCAACCTAAAAAAACCAAAACTATATAAAACAGAATTATAGCTACGATCAATCTAAGAACAACATCGTCCCAAACGATCTGCTTGAATTTCTCCACCATACTATATTCTTAACACAAAGTTACT
>CAYGMI010000072.1:0-3910 GCA_964351125.1 uncultured Candidatus Saccharibacteria bacterium
TTAATCAGATTGCAGCTGTTCTCATATCCAGAGGGATTGTTGATTTCCCAACTGAAGTAGGTGTTAACTTTGATGGGAGGGTTGATAGTCTAGACATTTACTTCTCGACTAGAGATCTTCACGAGGGTTAGTAGAGCATATTAATATTATTTCTATCCTAGGCTGATTCTCATTTTGTTGAGTGATTTTGAGACCTGCGCCGTTAATGCTTCTATAACTTCCATCAAGCTTAACTCGTGTCATGTTGACGGCCAACTTGAGTCCTTGTTCGGCTGCAGAACCAGGTTCAGAATTAAAGTATTCGTCAAATCTAGACTGGATTAGCTCGGCATCTTCAGTCTCTGCTGTATTAATAATTCTAATAATAACTTGATTTGGATCCTCGTAGATTTCGTCAGCTGTTGCAATATCTGGCTGTACCTCAGCGACAAATTCCACAAGCTTATCTAGTTCCTCAACATTTTCTACCTCGATTTCTATACTTCCATCTTCAAGAATCTCCAAGTGTTTTACAACATATTGAATTGCATTTAGAGCTACTGTTCTGATGGCTGTGTAGCTTCCGGGTCTTAGTTCAGGTAATTTATTGCCCTTAGTCTCAAAAACGATATCTACGCCTGAAGGTAAGGAATTTATGAATTCCTGAGTAGACACGTCTATTCCGAAGTGGAGCTTAGTCATTATTGAGTAGTAGTTGATGAACATAACCATACTATCTTCTAATTCTAATAACGCGAAATCTAGGTATGGTTTTGCATAGTCTTGCATTATTAGCGTTTCACCCACTTCTAAGGCTTCTAATTTACGAAGATGCATGCTGATGAATAGTTGAGAAGTGGATATTCCTTTTAAGAGGTGTTTTCCGAGGTCATGCATCACGATCAAACTAGAAGTTTTATCCATTGGGATAGGAATAGATACTTCTGCCCTAGACATAAGTTGATGCATCTTAGTTGCAATCGAATGTAGACTAGATATCAGCAGTTGCTTCACATCTTGAGGGATATCCTCGGTGCCTATGACATTTATCACGTCGAATAGAGTACTTTTAGCACTACCAAGATTCAGCTCAATTAGCTTATCTTCGAGTATTTTTAGGTCCTCTAGAATGAGCAATATTTGATTCAGCATTTTAGAATATCTCTCGATAATAAGGTGATCTAGTTCTGCCGTGGGCAATATGTTTTCTAGGTAGTTTTGATCGTTTAATTTCTTAGAGTATTCAGGTGAAAGTTTGGTTGCAATTGTCTCGATGGTTCTTTTTCTGTTCATACTCGTTCAGTCTACCAAAAAGTTAATACTATCTACACGTTCTGTTATGGTAGTATTATTTTTTGCTTATTATTTAAGAAATAGACAATGAGAATCGTTAGTAAAATAGCAGTAGTGGTGATGGCGGGAGTAGTATTCGTAGGTTGTACAACTGGTCAGACAGATACTTCAGAAGTTGCCACAACAGAGTTTACTTTAGCCGAGGTGAGCCAGCTTGATGGTAAAAATGGAAATCGATGTGCAGTAGCTCTTGATGGAAGCGTATACGAGATCACTAACTCGCGCCAGTGGGTAAATGGTGAGCATATCGCTTCTGACGGTGTCGCATCTTGTGGTATGGACCTATCTGATGCGATCGGGCAGTCTCCACACGGAAAAGCTATTGTGAGTGACAGAAGCGTAAGTAAGATTGGAATATTATCTAACTAGGCAATAATCATTGATGCTACAACTAAATAAATGATTACCGTTGTAAGATCTTGAAAGATAGTAGCTATTGGACCACTAGCTGTTGCTGGATCTATTTTGATTCTATGAAAAAATCCAGGAATCAGTAAGCCACTGAATATTGAAGAGATAGAAGCTAGGAATACTGCAATTCCAAGCACTGCACTTACTTCTTGATATCCATAGAGTAATAAGCTCAGAACTGTTGTGATTACACTACAAATAGCTGCCAAGGCTACTACAACCGGAAATTGTTTAGCAAAGTAACTGCTTAGTTTTAAATTCTCATTGCGGGAGTAGTCTCTGATTAGTAGTACGACAAGTTGGTTACCTATTGCACTGGCTACGTAGACTACCACAGGTATAAACGCAGCGATAATAATATTGCGCTCTAAGGTCTCTTCAAATTTACCTATTACACCTGCTGAAGCTAGTCCACCTAAAAGCCCTATTACTAGCCATGGAGCTCTGCTCGTTATGGAGCCGGATAATGATTGGTTTGTGAGCTTCGCTCTAGCTGTGTTTACGATTCCTCCAAGAGATAGAATATCCTCAAATGCCTCTGAGTCTAAAATCTTCAATAAAGTATCAGAATCAAGCAGTCCAATTATTTTGTTCTCTTTGTCGACGACCGGTATTGCTTTAATATTCTTATGCAATGCTAATAATGCAGCTTTCTCTCTATCTGTATGGGCTCTGACTGTGATCAAGTTTGTTTGCATCACTTCTTTCGCTTTCGTTTGTGGAGGATGCCTGAATAGATCTTTTATAGTCACAACTCCAATCAATTCGTCTTCACTATTGACAACATAGATATAATTAATTGTTGCAAATAGATCGTGTCTTAACATGCTGTCTATTTCTCCTAGTGTTTTTGTCTGGAGAATCTTGGGCACATGTGTGATCATTAGTCTGCCAGCAGACTCTGGGGGGTAGGGGTGCGAATTATTGTCTCTGGCTTGGTTCATGATATGGAACTGGTTATATTGTGATAAGTTTTCTTAGTTTACGTAGATAAAAGAAATATGGCAATTCAGACTTTTATAGCTGTAGGTTTAGTAAGCCTAATATCTGTGGTGGGAGTATTTAGTATTTTCGTGGGACTTAAGCGGTTAGAGTTTGTTGCATTTGGAATGGTGGGACTTGCAGCTGGAACTTTGTTAGGTGATGCAATTCTGCATATTTTACCTGAGCTGTATTCGGAGACGGAACAGCCCATGGTAGTGAGCATATCGGTACTTGCTGGAATACTATTCTTTCTAATATTAGAGAAGCTTTTGAGTTGGCATCATCACCATGATTCAGACCACAAACACGAGCTAAGTAAGGCAATTGGTTGGAATAATTTAATAGCAGATGCGCTACATAATTTTGTAGATGGAATTGTGATAGCGGCTGGATTTGCTATTAGCCCAGAGATTGGGGTGGCGACAACTCTTGCAGTTGCCATGCATGAATTACCACAAGAGGTAAGTGATTTCGGGATATTAATAGCAGCAGGTTTCTCTACAAAAAATGCACTGTTGTTTAATTTGATTTCTGCCTTAGCAGCAGTTATGGGTGCGGCGAGTTTCTTTTTATTTACTGGAATAGAGCAGGTGGCGGACATATTGATTGGAGTGGCGGCAGGAGCCTTTATCTATATTGCCTTGGTTGATTTGGTACCTAGGTTAAAGAAGAAAGATAGAAAAAGCACCACCATTCAAATATTAACAGTGGTGCTTGGTATCGGCATTATGTTTATTCTAAGTCTAGTTGAGTAGATCTATTCTGCTAGGGTTCCCTCAAGCATCGGCTGTAGCAGGTCTCCAGCATTTTTATGTGGAGTTATCTCGTTAAACTCTTCTTCCGAGTAAATAGATCCGCAACCACGTATAATAGATTCCGAACCAGCTGGATGTTCCGAGATATAGCTTGTGGCGTCATAGACAGATCCATTTATGGCTATCCAACAATCCGTCTCGGAATTATGATTCTCTATCTCTGCACTAGTGATCCCCGAATCTTGGTTGTCTTCCGTAGGCTGGGTTGTAGTGCATCCAACGAATACGAAGATAGAAAGTGATAGTAACGCGAGTTTGCGCATATAAAAAAGAATAAAACTTAATATTTAAGTATATTCCTGTACTTTTTGGCTGTCTAGTTTTAAATATTTGCGCAAAAGGTTAGAATAATAGATGCACGTGTTTAC
>CAYGMI010000073.1:0-1815 GCA_964351125.1 uncultured Candidatus Saccharibacteria bacterium
TGGTTCATTTACTGTTTACTTCACAGACCAAGATCCTGACGTGCTTTACCTAAGCATGGCAAAGGTAGAGGTAGATGATGTAACAGCTGCTAAGAATGCTATCTTCGTTCCAGAAGATGAGAATACTTTGGCAAATTGGGTTGGTCTGGACAGGGTCGAAGTGCGAAAGCCAGAAGGCGCAACATTTACTAACTCAGACAATGGAACAGTAGTTAATTATGTTGTTGACGTTCCGCTAGATGCTCCTCCGGGAACTCATCATGCGGCAGCTATCATTAGTAACAGACCAAACGATATTCAACTAGACGAGAACGGAAATGAAATCGAGACAGGTTTGGGAGTAGGAGCTGATCTTACCTTCCAGTTTATTGCTTTGGTAGAAGGTGATATTACTTATCAAACATCTCTAAACGATTTCAGAACAAAAGATAGACAGTGGTTGTTCTCTCATCTACCTGTAGATTTTGAGACAGTCTTTCAAAACGGTGGAAACGTGCATGTAATTCCTCGCGGAAATATCGAAATATTCCAAGGAGGTAAGATTGCTAATGTGTCGCTTAACCCTTCACAGCTTCGTGTGTTCCCAGGTAAATCCCGACTTTACGAGAACGTTTGGAGTAACGAAGGAATAGAGGATATGGAGGAGCAGGCTCAGATTAACGAAGCTAGAGAGAATCTACCAGAGACTTTCTTTGAACATGTACTTTACGAGATTCAGAACTTTAGAATTGGTCAATTTACTGCAAAGTTGCAAGGATTTGCCGGTAACCAGCCTCCTTTCTCTGGAGAAGTTACATTCTGGGTGATTCCATGGCATCTGATTCTGGTGATTATTGTAATTGTGGTATTACTATTCGGCTTATGGAGAGTACGTCGCAAGATGAGAGGAGCTAACTATGTAGCTAAGGGCTCTTCGAAGTATTCAAAGGCTAAGAAAGCTAAATAAATTAGGATTAAAAAGTTTTAAGCGGGCTCCTGCGGAGTCCGCTTTGCATTGCGCCTCTGTTAAATTGCGCTTTTCTGCTATAACCACTAATATAAGAGTATGAATAAATACTTATTGCTATTCACATTAGTTTCTCTGCTATTTATGCCGATTGCGGTTAACGCCAGCGGTGAGATTTTGGGCCAAGAAGCCCCTAACGGAGGTGGCGTATCAATTTCCCCTGTGAATACAAGAATTAATTTGTTGCCAGGCCAAACTGAGCGCTTATCTGTAACGGTCACCAACCGCGAGGAAGTACCAGTTCGGTTGTATATCAATCAAGGAGCTGCCAAGCTAGACGAAAATGGAAGTGTAGTTATCTCAGAACCCATTGCAGAAGGAGTATTGGGGTGGATAACCTTCGATCTTACCGAAGTAGAAATTGCCCCAGCAGAGTCAAAAACTGTTGATTTTAGTGTGAGTGTGCCAAGCGAGATAGAAGAGGGGATGTATTTTCCGACAGTAAATGTAGATACCAAAGTTGAATCATTAGAGGGCACTGCTGCAGGAATAAATACTAGTCTAGTACATATTGTGGGTGTAAACGTTATCGAATCTGAGCTTTCTCAATCTTTAGAAGTCAGATACCTAGAGGCTACTTCGCCTGTTACCAGCGGAGAGGTTCAAATTAAATACTCCTTCACTAATATTACCAAAGGCTTTACTAGGCCAATGGCAAGACTTCAGGTAATTGCGGTGGATGGCACGAAAATCTACGAAGAGCTAATTAATGGCAATCAAAGTACATTAACTCCCGGGCAGATTATCTCGGATACTATCTATCTAGGCGATGCAGACTATGACCTAAGCCAACTAGGAGACTATAAAGT
>CAYGMI010000073.1:1825-3249 GCA_964351125.1 uncultured Candidatus Saccharibacteria bacterium
GCCGAAGCTACGTTTACTGTAATTCCAGGAGTTTATATTGCAGCAGGCATTCTAGGGGCTTTAGTTGTAGTAGTCTTGATAGTTCTGCTGTTGCTAAAACGTACTGGACCAATGCTCGAAACTTCGAATAGCGTTTCCTACAAATAGCAATATTCCCAAACATTCTTCTTGACATAGGTTTCAAAACCTCTTACGATATATAAGTTGATATTGCGCACACAATATTAGCTTTGCAAGACTTTTAACTAACCTTTTTACTAACCCGAACAATGATCAGTTTGACCTGTCGTTACAATTCTCTTGGTATGAGAAGAATGGCGTGGTCTATTTTATTTTCCCCCCAGACTAATAACAATTTCGTTGTTAGCACAGCTAATCTCAAGGAAAGGAGGAAACGGTAACTCCTAAGATTTATCTTAGGTTTTAATGGCATTCAATTCTGGGAATGACAAATTTGTTACCAAACATTATTATGAAAACATTCACACAAACTAATAAAACATTTGTACTATTATCAATTTTATCTCTTTTCGCTCTGATGCTATCTCCATTCGGAGGACTACTAAGCGCAGTTAACGCTGCTCCTGTAGTTGCATACTTGGACCTAACCGTAGGAACAGGACCACACGCTCCAGCGACTGTTACAACAGCTCCTGAAGTTGCAGTATCTACAGCAGACGAATTCTATATTTCTTACACAGCTAGCGCTACAGAATTTGCAATCGCTGACACAGTCACAGTTGTGATTCCAGCAGGATTCTCTGCAGTTGCAGCTTGTGGTACAGCTACTGACGACATTGATGAGGACACAACTCCAGACGTTGGTGCAGCTGTTATCACAGGTAACGCTACAATCGGTTGGCAGTTCGAGCTTACTCTAACTGCTGCTACAACTACTGCATCAACTGGTGGAGTAGAAGTTTGCGTAGCTGCAACAACCCCAGCTACTGAGGGTAACTACTCTTGGTCAATCTCTGATTCTAACGACGGAGACTCTGGTCCAGCTCTTGCATATGTAGGAGATGACAACGATGTAACTGTGACAGCTACTGTTCCAGCTACTATCTCTCTAAGAATCAAGGAAGAGCTTACAACCGCAGACACAAATGCTTGTGACCTAGGTGTACTTAACCCAGCTTCTGTTAACTCATGTACTTACAGAATTGCTGCAGGTACAAACAACACTACAGGTATGGAAGTTTACGTACTTGCTGACGGACTACTAGACACTACTATCGGTGGTGCTGGTGGAGACGACATCGATGATGTAGCAGGTGGTGGAAACGTAACTGCAGGTGTTGAAGAACACGGAATTCTAGTAACTCTAGGAACTGGTTGGACTGTAGCAGGTGGTTTCTCAGTAACAACTGACGAGGCTGTTCCAACAACTCAAACTCAGATTCTAGATGCTGCTGCTGCTGTTG
>CAYGMI010000074.1:0-2957 GCA_964351125.1 uncultured Candidatus Saccharibacteria bacterium
ATCCATCCTTTCCATATATCACTCTGCTCTCTGTGCCTTTTCTGGAAAGGATGGATTGCACAGAGGCCTCTATAAACAGATTAGAGTTGGCATGTCTTGTGCAATCCATCCTTTCCAGAAAAGGCACAGAGAGCAGAGTGATATATGGTTATTACACTATAGACATTATCCGAAGACTGAACTCGACCATTCCCTATGCGTGGGTTGCCTATGATGTTGACGGTAAAGTAAAACTGTATGACCCCTACTTTAACTATCTAACAGGACTAGAAAATAGAGAAGTACCCAGTTCTGCATATCTACCAATCGGAATATTTAATCCTGAATCTGATTACGATAATGCACTTGGAATGAGAATAGCTAAACCAATTAGTCGCCCTGCAATAGACGATTCTTCAGTACTAGGTCTGCAAAATGGGGTACCAATAGAAGTTGAAGCAAACTTCCCTTCAGATGCATTTTCTGGAGAATTCTTTGCAGGAAATTTTGTAGTGATTAATAATACAAAGAAACTGATAGATCTGAATAAAATTACCCTTGATGATTTTGACTACACCAGCAGTGTAAGACTTTACGAGGATTTGTTTGCAGTAGCGATGCCAGGTAGGAATCAATTTTATATTGATTTTATTAGGGAGCCTAACTTTGTTAGAGATGAAGTTGGTAGTCATGTTCTAGGTGTTCAAACAAATGACCAGATATCCCCACAGGTTTATAGTAACTTTAGCGTGCATTATCAACCGGATCCTCGCATATTCCTATCATTAATGGTGTTTATGGTGTTGCTCGCGATACTGACAGGTTTGGTAACAGCACGACTCCTATTTAAGGATGTTTTGGCAAGGCGCAGAGCCTACCAGCAAGTATATGGTCGTAAGCAACTTAAGCCTGTTTCCAAAGAGAAAGAATCTGTTCAGGAGCCCCCTCAACCGCAGAAATATCTCAGCATACACGACATATTTAAGGATTGACATGGATATCCCATAGATATAATATCTAGGGTCATTGAAGCTATGATTAGGAGGTCGCAAAATGGCGACAGAACCTTTGTATCAAAGCGGTTTAGACCGTTTGGAAGTTCGAGTTATAGAAAACCCCCTACGGATAAAGTACTACATTGGCGATAAGCTTTTCGAAGTTGATCAATCTGACATCGATTTTTTTGCCAGTAGGGTGGTGTGCGCTGGATTACGAAGACCTATTCTAAGTGATGGGAAGAATTTGGTATTAGTCACCAGGCCCTCTTTGGGAATGGTGACGTCCAAAGCGGTGAAGAAAAAGCATAAGGATATGAAAGCCACACAAGAAGAAATTTTTGTCCCAATGGCTAAACATCCTAGGGCACAGAGCTTTATGTATAGTAGTCAATGTGCTGCATCAGTGCTAGCTACTGTTGTTAGCAATTTTGGCTGGACAACACCAATTACTCTAAGTGCTTTTGTCAAAATCACCAAGATACTGGCAAAACTATATAGAGGTGACGGGAGAATGTATGTTCAACATACTGTTGTAGGACTCTCGACCTTGGTGCACGAAGAGTATGTCCGTGTAGCTAATGATGTAATATATCCGGGACTGCAGCTAGTAGACGATCTGCTAGATGCTTTCGAAGCCGGCGAAGGAACCACAAGTTATATAGTGATACCTTTGAATTCAATCAAATGACAAATAGGAGGGTGGAATTCCCTCCAATTCCTTCTACTAATCCATCAAGTAATCAATAGGCTTTTCGTTTTCTTCTACGTTAATGCTTAGTTTTGCATCTCCTGTAATTTTGATCATATCTTTGTCTACCTTAGTTAGCTCTTTGGCAGCAGAGTTGTAAGAAGAGACAGTATTACCAATGTGATTTCCTAGTTTTCTAAAATTATCTTCGTAATTCTTAAGATGTGTTTGCAATTTACCCACGTTACTTTGAATCTCTTTAGCAGATTCTTCTATCTTTAACGCCCTTAAGCCTTGATACACAGTTTGCAGATACGCAAAGAAGGTTGTAGGTGACACTATTATTACTTTCTTACTGAATGCGTAGCTAGTTAGATCCTGGCTAGAAACGGATGATGCCCCTACGCGTTTTACCAATAGTTCATAATACAAACCATCTGCAGGAATGAACATGAATGCGAAGTCTAATGTTCCTTCTTCAGGTCTGATGTATTTAGCTGTTTCGTCAATTCTCTTCTTTAGATCCTTTTTAAATTCATTATTATATTTCTCTTTGTCTGAAGCGTTTTCTGCGTTAACTGACTTGTTATAGTTTTCTAGGCTAAATTTAGCGTCGATAGGTATTCCACCATCTCGAGTCTTAACATAGGCGTCAACAGCTTCACCGTTTGCAAATCGATACTGAATCTCGTATGAATCTGGCGGTAGAACACTCTTAAGTACGGATTCTAGAAAATATTCACCTAGTATTCCTCTTTGTTTCGGGTTCTTTAGAATATTCTCTAGACTTTGCAGTTGTTCAGCGAATCCAACTACCTGCTTGTTTGTGTCATCAAGTTTTGTAAGCTTTTCAGTAACTTCCTTAATTATCTTGGCTGTAGAATCACTTGTTTCTTTTACAGCCTTGCGCGAGGATTCGAATTGTTGCAGTAAGCTTGTATTTGATTTATCTAGCTGTTGATTAAGTATTTGTTGCTGGTCTCGAAGGGTAGCCTGCATTCGATCAAACTTCTCGTCTTGATTGTTAGTCATCTGGTTGATCTGGTTCTGTAAGAACTGCAGTGCTTCCGATGATCCAGAATCTTGAGGCTTGCTATTTGAAAGCTTGAAATATAGTAATGCTATTCCTGCGATCAATATCACGATTAGAGCTGCAAGTAGTGCTTCTGTCATAGGTCTTAGTTAACTGAGAAATTATACATCCGATTTTAACTCTTTGGGTTTTCTACCTCGTTTTGTGGCTTCTTTTAGTGGAGCAAGCTCAAAATTCTTAATCACATTAAAAGTTTTTT
>CAYGMI010000075.1:0-2548 GCA_964351125.1 uncultured Candidatus Saccharibacteria bacterium
ATACTTAAGCACATAATATAAGGAAATAAGATATGAGTAATGACGTATATTTTGCCAATGATGAAGCTAAAGAAGCTATCGAATATCTACAGGCCAAAGGTAATGAATGGTTCAAAGGTATGGTTAGTGATGCTTATTTAGAGAAAGTAAAGCGTTCGTGGGACTATTACCATGGAATTTACTACAAAGAGGATCATGGAATTTCATATGGTGGGGAATCTGGAGAACTAGTTAATATTGCAGTAAACCACTATCACAACATTGCTAGACATATTCTTACAATGGTAACTTCTAATAGGCCAGCTTTTCAAGCCAAGGCAGTAAACACAGACCACAAGTCGCAAGTACAGGTGGATTTGGCAAATGACTTATTAGAATACTATATGCGTCAGAAGAAGGTTGAGAAGAAGTTAAAAGATACAGCAGAAAAAGGTATCGTATTAGCTTCAGGATACCTAAAGGTAGAATGGAACGCAACAAAAGGTAAAGCTTACGATTACGTTGAGCCTGAGCCATTTTACGACGATGACGGAAACGAACTAAAAGACGAAGAAGGTAATTTAATCGACAAAATAGGTAACAAGTTAGAAAGAATACCTGTTTATGAGGGGGATTTGGAGTTCAAATCTCTAGACCCTCTCAATGTTATGTTTGATTTCGGTAAAGACTGTTGGGATGACCAAGAGTGGGTTGTAATCCGAACTTTTGTAAACCGTCACAACCTCGCATCAAAATATCCTGAACTTGCGGACAAGATTCTTGAAGTGGAAACTAGAGATAAGTCTGAGAAGAGGGGAAAGATTTCACTATCAAAAATTGACGAAACAGATGATATTGCTGTTTACGAACTATTCCATAAAAGAACAGAATCAACTCCAAATGGAAGATACTTATTATATATCAATGATGAAATATTCCTAGAAGATGGGCCTATGCCATACAGAAGACTACCTGTTTTCCGTATTGCACCGTCTAATTATATTGGAACATCTAGAGGATATACTCCGTTATGGGATTTAATGCCTCTACAACAAGCTGCAAACTCGATGTACAGTACTGTATTAACGAATCTAACGGCTTTTGGAGTTCAAAACGTACTTGTACCAGATGGAAGTAATATAAAGGTCTCAGAGATAGCTGGTGGACTTAATTTCATTGATTACACACCAATGGAAGGGCCAACAGGAGGAAGACCTGAAGCACTTAACCTTACACGATCTCCAGCAGAAGCATTTAATTATCTAGGAATTGTGGAAAAGGCAATGGAAACTATTTCAGGGATTAACGCAGTAACAAGAGGTAATCCTGAGCAGAACTTACGTTCAGGTAACGCACTTGCACTAATTCAATCACAGGCTTTACAATATATTTCAGGTTTCCAACAAGAGTACGTTCAGCTTATGGAAGACGTAGGTTCGGCAATTGTGGAAATCTTACAAGACTATGCAGAAGCTCCTAGAATTGCTGAGATTGTTGGTAAATCTAACGCAGCTAGAGTACGTGAATTTAGTAGAGACAGTTTAGATAGAGTTCAGAGAGTTATCGTTGATGTTGGAAACCCACTATCAAATACAACTGCTGGACGTTCTGAAATGGCTCAGAACTTAATTCAGATGGGACTTATTACAACTCCTGAACAATACTTCTCAGTACTGAATTCAGGGAACCTAGAAACTATGACAGAAGCACCTACTAAAAAGATGCAGTTAATTAAATCAGAAAACGAAGCACTAGTAGCAGGGGATGACGTTATTGCTATTGCTATCGACGATCACGATATGCACATTGCAGAACACATTTCTGTATTGTCTGATTCTTCTTTGAGATTTGATAATGAACTCGTTACAAGGGTTCTAGCTCACATCCAAGAACATAAAGACTTACAAGCTACAGAAGCACAGAAATATCTAGACAGTAAAACACTTGCGAAACAACCTCCTGTTCCGTCTACTCCTCCGCCTCCAGCACCAGGTGGGCCTTTACCAGCATCGGAAGTAGCACAACAAGCAGAGATGGGATACAATCCGCAAGCAGTACAAAACGCAGCAGCAGCAGGAGTAAGTATGCCTACTCCTCCAGTTGATCCAGCAACAGGACAACCTTTAACACCGCAAGGATAGCGGTAATTTATAATAACTCAGGTCATACCCGTATGGATTGACCACTTATTGTCTATCGTAACAGACGACAAAAGGAGAACGAAGATGTTTAAAGACAGGTACCAACACATGCTCATGGAAGAATTTGAAGGAGAAGGTGGTTCAGCACCAGAAGCTTCAGCAGATGATTCAGGAGCAGAATTAGACACAGAACTAGAATCATCAGAAGAAGAGTCGGAAGAGGAATCAGAAGCAGAGCTTTCTGAAGAAGAAGGTGAAGCAGAAGAGGATTCTGAACACGTCGCTAATTCGGAAGCAGAAACAGAAGAAGAACTTCAAGATGAACTAGAAGCAGCAGCAGCCGCAGGAGCTTCAACTGAAGAACTGAAAAGCATGGTGCGAAAGTTTGAGCTTAAAGTAAACGGTAAGACTGTTGAAAGAGAGATTGA
>CAYGMI010000075.1:2558-2798 GCA_964351125.1 uncultured Candidatus Saccharibacteria bacterium
GGATGAAGAAGCTATCAAAAGAGAACTTCAAAAGTCTATGGCATTTACAGAGAAAGCCAAAGAAGCTAAAGAACTTCAACAAACTTACCAGAAGGCTTTAGAGGAGCTAATTAACGACCCTATCAGCGCATTAGCTGAACTTGGGGTAAATGTTGATGATATCGCTGCTGGTCACATTATGAAGAAAATCGAAGACGAGCAGAAGACACCTGAGCAGAGAGAAAGAGAGAAAATCCAAAA
>CAYGMI010000076.1:0-2746 GCA_964351125.1 uncultured Candidatus Saccharibacteria bacterium
AACCTATTATTATTTACGCTGGTCGGTATAAGTTTGACACCTGCACCTGCCTCAACGATAATAACAGAAACGCAATCCTGAAGTTATGTTCGCACGGCCCAAAACGTATATTGTAAATATCACCCAGAACCAGAAACTAGACGACCAAGATGTCGGTAATATTGGCATGGATTTTGCCAAATTAGCTGGTACTGGTGTGCTTTTACCTGAAACTTTCGTAATCACTACACCAGCTTTTGACGACTTCATTACCTCTGCAAATCTAGTAGATGGAGTCAGTGAGATACTTGATTCTCTAGACAGTGGTAACGAACACGAAGCTAGACTAGCTTCTGCCGAAATCTCAAAACTGATTCTGAATGCAAATATTCCATCAATTCTGTTGTCTCCGATGGTTCAAGCCTACAAAGAATTATCAGGATATACAGATAAATATGTGTCTATAAAACCTTCTTGGATTCTAAGCCCCGAACTAATTCCTTCCAACAAAGAAGACTACGAGTTCACCAATATTCGTGGTGAAGGAGCGCTTTTGTATCATATCAAACAGGCATGGACCGCACTCTTCTCTCCCGACGCACTTAGAAAACGAGTTGAGTACGGATATCAAGGTGGACTATCAGTAGCAGTTGTAGTTCAAAGACTGATCCAACCAGAGATATCTGGAATCGCATATTCCTCAAGTCCTATCGAAATGGATGACAGCATTATCGAGGTAGAAGCAATGCTAGGAATGTTACCTGACGAGATTCCTAAGGACTTGCACGCCGATCTATACAAAATAGACTCTCAAGACCTACAAATAGTTGAGAAACATATTCTAGAGCAAGATTACATGTTACTCAGAAAAGGAAGGGCCAAAGATGACGAGGAACCAATTATTAAAGTTGATATTTCTTCCGATTGGCGCAGAAAACAAAAATTACATGATACTGCAGTACAAGATATTGCCGAAGTTACTAGATACCTAGCAACCAAATACTCACACCCAGTCGAAGTAAAGTGGGTGTACGAAACAGGAAATATTTTTATCACTTCGCTTAAGCGTCTTACTCCAATCGCAGAGGCAAAACCTAGTCTTAGCAGGTTGTTAGAAGAAGCCGAGAAAGCTCCTGGTATTTCTGTAGTTAATAGCCCTGAAGCAGATTCAGCTCGCAAACAACACGATATAGAAGAGTTGGCAGAAGAAGTTTCGGAAATGATCGACGAAGCTATCGAAGATGAACCTACAATAGTAGATGAGTTCATTCCAGTACCTCCTACCCCACAGAAGGATCGTGATGAACTTGACATAGCTGTAGAAGAGATACTTTCTGGCAAGCTAGACGAAGAACCAATCCAAAAGGCTATAGAGCAGACAGATACTCAAGCTGAAGTTGCGCCGAAGAAACGTGGCAGAGGTCGTCCTAAAAAGGGAGAGGTAGTTGAGAAAAAGATCGAAAAAGAACCAGAAGTAGAAGAAATTATAGAGGAGACAGTTGAGCAGGATGAGGCTACTGCAATGCAAGCTGTTTTGAATGAGCTACCAGAAGTAACAGAGATGCCACCAGATCCTAAGCCGGCTCCTCCACCTGTGCATAAGGTAGTAGAGCCTGAAGAGAATGGAGAGGCAGAAGCGAAAGAAATCGAAGAGCAACAGGAAGAGGTTGAGAGTCATGAACAGACAATTGAGCCTGAGGTTACTCCCGAGGTCGAACCAGTCCCTGTAGAACAACCTATCATCCCAGAAGGAGGTAGCGTACTAGATGCTCTACCACCTGAGCTACGCCGAAAAATAGAAGAAGCTGCAGCTCAAGCTCCTATAGAAGAAGTTGAAGAAGAACCAGAAAAGAAAGAAGAGGAACCTAAGGAGCAACAAAAATCAATTGTAGACGAGGTTGAGGTAGAAAAACTAGAGGCAAAACCAGTCGTAGTTAAGGTGCCAATCAAACAGACCTATGGAATGAATACAGATGTTTATCTAGATATATCTGCACTTGATAGTGGAACCCTAGCCAACGCTTCAAACTTTGACGGAGCGTATATCGATGGAACTGCTGTGATTATGAGACACAAGATTCTGCCAGAGTCACTTAGTGATAACAAAGATGACCTCAGAAAGCTAATAGAAGCATACGCCTTAGAGATCTCTACTGCTGCAAAAGCAATTGGAAACAAACCAGTATTTTATAGCTTCTCAGACATCGGAGACAAAGAGAGGACTGAGCTACTCGGACAAGTGCAAAATGAGGTAAGCCTTGATGGAAGCGAGAGATTTGTCTTAAAACCAGAAGCGTTAATTACTGAGGTGCTTGCAGTAAAGAAAGCAAAGACAGTTTATGGTGCTACAAACCTAAGAGTGGTAATGCCTAAACTTCGCTCAGGTCTAGAGGTGGTAGAGATGAAGAAGATAATGAACAGTCAGAACTTTACTAGAACATCTACTATGCAGCTATTCGCAGAAGTTGCTACTCCTTCGTTCTTGTACGAACTTGAGCACACGGAAGGTTCAGAGCTTGATGGTGTGATAGTCAACTTTACTAAGTTAGCTCAAGGAATGACAGGTAGAACAGAATTTGTGCCTAGAGATCATAAAGCTATTCTGTCAGCCATAAAACTAATGCTAGACTTTAATAGGAATAAGCCTTTTGACTTCATGATTAAAATGAATGACAATCCAGAGTTAGTGCAGGCAATCTTCGAAGCCAAGATAACTTCTGCAGCCTTTGTATTCAATGATATTCCAACAGAAAAAACTTTTAATGTG
>CAYGMI010000077.1:0-289 GCA_964351125.1 uncultured Candidatus Saccharibacteria bacterium
TGAACTCCTAAATAGGGTTAACCCTGAGCAGTACGAGCAAACCTCTCTTGCACAGATAGCAGAATCGCTTGCTCCAATATTCAAAACAAATCTAAAAGAGTCAGAGCGCAGTTATTTAGCAGGCTTAGTAAAGGACTTTAGACTTAGTGCAAGTGCTCTAAACGAATATCTCGAGTGTCCTATTAAATTCAAATTTAATAGGCTGCTTAAGATTCCTTTGCCAGCAAGTAAACATTTAGCCTTAGGTAACGCAACTCACTTTGCTCTCGAGGGTCTGAATAGGCAATTG
>CAYGMI010000077.1:299-2717 GCA_964351125.1 uncultured Candidatus Saccharibacteria bacterium
TGAATTAATCCCGCTAGAGAAAATTCAGTCTAGGTATAAGTATGCCCTAGACCAAGAAAACCTAGGAGGGGAAGAGTACGCTGATACTCTAAGAGAGGGCTCAGCAATTTTGAATGAATACTACGAAAACTATAAAAGTAGTTTTACCAAGCCAGAGGGAGTGGAATATCATGTACATTCAGTACCGCTAGAAATAGAAGGTGCTGAGCCTATTATGCTCACAGGAAAGATCGATAGATTTGAATGGGTAGACCAAGAAAATGGAATTGTAAAAGTAGTGGACTACAAAACTTCTAGTCCAAAGTCCGAAAATGAGATACGTGGCGAGACTAAAAATAGTGAAGGTAATATATTCAGACAGCTGGTATTTTATAGACTACTAGGCGATTTGGATCCACATTTTCATCCAGAGGGGAAAATCGATAGATATAAAGTTAGATACGCCGAGGTTGATTTCTTGAAAAAGTCAGGTGGGAAGTTTCGTAAAGTAGAGCTAGAGATTACGGATCAAGACGTAGAGGATTTAAAACAGCAAATTATAGAAGTAACAAAAAAGATTCGGAACTTAGAATTCTATAGTTTGGAGGAATATCCGAAGTGTCAGGAGTGGGAGCTAATAGAATCCCTAACTCAGCAGAGTATTCTTAGTGATCAATCTTAATCCACATCAAAATAGATGCATCGTGGGGTAGATATTTATGTCTTCTTACCTGTGCTTCTTTTACGTAAGTAAATCCATGTTTGGTATAGAATTTAATTGCTGACTCATTATCCTTCCACACGTATAACGTTAAGTAGTCATAACCACGTTCTTTCGCAGTTTGTTTAGCATAGTCTATAAGCTCTCCACCTATCCCCATGCCCTGATTATTGGGAAGTATTCCAATATCATTGATATGAAGGCTATTTTCGGGCACTTTTAGAATATTCATGCCCTTCAGATGTCTTGCACGTAGGTAGAATTTAACCAGTTGTACTATGCCAAATCCAAACTTTTGCTGAAGTATAGGGTTTATGTTTGCGGCAAGTGCAACTCTCTCTTTTTTAGATACTAAGTTAATTCCACCTACAACCTGTCCATCTAGTTCTGCGACTCGAAAGAATCTATATGAATACTCTGTCTTATCAGATTTAGCTAGTTCTGCAAGTACTGCTTTTACATCAACTCCGCGTTTTAGTCCCTTTAGAAGTAGCTCAAAAGTTCCTCCTGCCGCCAAAATACTTATCTCTGCGAGTTGGAGAGAGTCATTTGGTGTTGCGAATCTATAGGTAAGTGACATTACAAATTTTTCTTAAGTGAGTACCAATATACAATTGTCAGGATAAGTATACTAGCAATAAATACCAGAGCTCCGAGCAGAATTACAGATTGAGCGTTCATCAATGGAGAAAATATAAACCCAAAAGAAATTCCTAGACTAAGACTACTAATAAAATTTACCAGCAGTGATGCAAAGAAGTGGATATTCCAAAACCTTTCAGGCTTAGGTAATGTAGATTGATTCCACAGAAACGCCTTTTTGAGTGTAGGTTCTATCTCAAGATTTTTGACGTAGTAGTCCTTTATCTTATTCATGGCCTTCATACTCTCAAACCATGCCTGTCTGAGCCTGATCATCATTGCCAAGAAGATCCAGCCTGAGAAAGCTAGTAAGAAAGTAATTAAAGAGACTCCTAGTACTACCAATACAGTTATCTCGCCGATTATCGAACTAATTCCGATAGCAATCGTACCTGCAGTGGTTGCAATTCCAAGGTAGAAATTGAGAATACGATTTCTATCTTCGATAGTTTGATTGGCTGTGTCTTTAATGTATTCAAATTCTAATTGAAGAATACTGTCGGGTGATATTGATTGTTTCATAAATGATTTTCCCATATTTTCGGCTTAGGTGCATCTTTTGACTTATTAGACCGTGCAATCTAGAATAGGATAGTTATTCATATAAAAATGGCAAAAGAAAAATCTACTACAACTGCTAAGGCAAAAAACTCTTCGAGTGAGTCTGGAATGCTTGCTGGGTTTACTAGTTGGTTTGATCTAGAAAGAACTTATATTATTTTCGCTTTCATCTATTTTCCTGTAGCTATTCTATTTATTGATCAAGGCCTATTAGAAAGCCTATTGTTGGGAATCTATACAATTTTGATGGCCTTTATTGGATTAATGTTGATTGTTAAATACATCCTATATTTGGCAGCATCTGCAAATCAGCAAGAAGGAAAGTTCGGTAGCTTATATGCCATGTATTTCTTTGATGTAATGATTCCATTACTAATGGCAAAAGTGTTTGGTTACGTGATTATTAAATTATTACCAAATACACATAGCGGGCTTCTATGTGATCTAAAAGAATTTGTGCTAGACCTTTATTACGGAATATTCCAATATCAGAATACTTTGACAGTTCTAATAGT
>CAYGMI010000078.1:0-1727 GCA_964351125.1 uncultured Candidatus Saccharibacteria bacterium
CCCTTAGCCCTTCCCTGCCTTGCATCTGCGCAAATTCATTGTTTGTACCTACCCTTACAGCTTCACTAACTTCAGATGCAGAAACCAGCACAACGCGAGCATAATCACCCAATAGTTCGGTGATCTTTCCAACAAGATAGCCTGAATCCGCAACCCAATCACCTATATTTGCTCTGTTTTTATCCTCTAATTTAATAAATACTACTCCTGGACTTGGAGTAAAAGAATATGAAACTACCTTAACTAACTGCTGACTACCTTGGGTTGGAACTGTTAACTGGAGTTGGGACCTTAAGAATTCGTTTTCTTCTTGCAAGCTCGATATCTGATTCTCTACAGACTTAGAAGCAAGGATTTGCTGCCTTAAAATCTCGTTCTCAGTTTTGATATCTTGAATACTAGAGGCAACTCGTACTGTATTTCTAACAGATGTTATAGCTCCCTGAAAAGGCGATACCAATGTATTTCTAAATTCTAATCCGCTTGCCTGCAAACTCCCAAATACACCAATAAATGAGAGGGTAAACAGAGATGTAGCCACAATTAACATCACTATTATTGTAGGAGGATCAAATCTATCTCTCATGTAAATGCTCTATCTTGAATCTGAACTCTCTCTAACAACTCGATATCGTTAAGTAATTCAGCAGTTCCTCTTACCACCGCTTCTTGGGGGTTACCGATTACATGAATTGGCACTTTAAATTGTTTTTGTAAGAAATCACCTATTCCGCGCAGCTGGGCACCTCCGCCCACTACAAACACTCCTCTATCCATCACATCTCCAAGTATTTCGGTTGGTATCTTTTCTAGTGCATCAAGTGCTGAATCTGCGATCTTCTGGACTTCAGGTTGCAGAGCCTCTCTTACTTCTATGCTACTGATCTTCAGCCTCTTAGGTAGCCCTGTTCGCAGATCACGACCTCCTACTTCTGCCTCCAATTCATCTTTGAGGGCAACTAGCGACCCAAGACTAATTTTAAGCTCTTCCGCCTTTTTCAGACCTATCTCAAGATTATATTTTGCCTTCAAATACTCTGCTATCGCTTCGTCGAATTCGTCTCCTGCAATTTTTATAGTGTTATCCACCACTAAGCCACCCAGTGAAATTACTGCAATATCAGTTGTACCCCCTCCAATGTCTATGATCATATTACCTTTTGCTGTCTCTATTGGAAGCCCTGCACCTATAGCAGCCGCTATAGGTTCTTCTATGATATAGACCTTACGAGCACCTGCAGATTTTGCAGCGTCAGTAACTGCTCTCGCCTCTACTTCGGTTATGAGAGATGGAACTCCAATCACTATTCTGGGTTTATTAATTTGCAGAACTCCTCCATAAGTACGAAAGACTTTTTGCACAAAGTAGCGGATCATTGCTTCTGCAGAGTCAAAATCAGAAATTACCCCATCTTTCAGAGGTCTTATCGCCACGACATGCGCTGGAGTTCTACCAATCATTTGCTTGGCTTCCTCCCCTACTGCGAGAATTTGTTTGGTTTGATTGTTTATTGCTACCACCGAAGGTTCGTTGATCACGACACCATGATCACGAATAGTTACCAGCGTATTTGCTGTGCCTAAATCGATAGCAATATCCTGGGTGAAGACACCCCAAAACTTGTTCAACATAATGAAGAATGATTACATTACTATTCTAGCAAGTGAATAGTCTTTGCGGGAATTATTAGGCAGCTACAGTTGTAGCTGGCTCCGGAAGAGTTACA
>CAYGMI010000078.1:1737-2458 GCA_964351125.1 uncultured Candidatus Saccharibacteria bacterium
GCTTTCATGGATAGCTTCATTTTCTGAGGCACTCCATCTACTAGCACGCGAACCTTTACCAAATTTGGTCTAAAGACCCTATTGGTTGCCTGAGCTTTGTGTGCCCACTTACCACCACCACCAGAGCTACCTCTGTTGTGCTGTCGGCTCTTGCCTGCTCTTGTTTTTCTATTTGTTAGGTCGCATTTACGTGCCATAGCGTTGTGATAATACCACATGGTTGGACAGCTGAACAATACATATTTGGGGAATATTTGAGGTTTGAGGGAAAGTCGGCCTCGAATATCAAATTTTAAAGGAGGCCGACCAGCTTTTTAGTCGTTGACCATATCAGCGATCGCCTTAAAAACAGACCAATGTCTGTTTTTAGCCACTTCCTGCATCTCTTGCAGAACCACGTCGGCATCTCCACAGGTTAGATTAACTAATCGTTTTTTGCTTGACCTTGATTCTTTTCGTTTCAGCTCCTTCTCTCTTCCTTCCATCCGCATGGCAATCACACGGATTTTGGGCATATTTTCTTCTTCGACAAGTCGCTGAACTAATTTAGAATCGAGTTCTGGAAGTAGATCTTCTGATGCGGAATCAGACTCGATAAGATCCTCGTCTGTTTCAGCTAACCCATCAGGGTTTTCTGCTTCATCATCTTCGAGATCTTCTTCGTCTACGTATTCTTCAACCACTTCTGGTTTCGTAGTGACTACTTGCGCCAAAACCGAAG
>CAYGMI010000079.1:0-260 GCA_964351125.1 uncultured Candidatus Saccharibacteria bacterium
CTCGATTCCAAGCCGTCGCGTGACTGCGAACGAAATGGACTTGCGTCTGCCACAGAGTCGGTTCGGTATAGTCTTCGATCACTATATCGAATTCCCGAATCAGCTCACCGGTGGAGCGTTTTTCAATATCGAACTCTGTGTACGGAACGTTGCTGATGAGCCGACACAAGGCTTCATCGTTGATGAAACATTGGTAGTCACAGAAAATCAAACCGGTCTCTTATTGGAGACGAACCCGTCCGACGTCTACACCGATGTGA
>CAYGMI010000079.1:270-2396 GCA_964351125.1 uncultured Candidatus Saccharibacteria bacterium
TCGGTGAGGGTTTTGAGCCGGAAGACTATGTGCTGGTAGAGCGCAACGCAGATGAGCTGTTCTATGCTCCCGTTGCAAGCCTTGAACCACTCGATATCGATGGTCCGAACCGTAGCAACCGGTAGCGCCTTCCGATGCTTTAGAAAACAGTTAAGTGGGTGTGTAGCAAAACTGCACACCCTCTGACCAAAGTTCACAATTTAGAAATTGTGAGCTGTGATCAGAGTATCACCTTGGATACTAATCCCCAATCCCCCACAATAGCAACAGATCTGCTATAATCTATTATGGAAACAGCAACAACAATCAACTTAATACTAGTAGTAGTTGGTTTTGGAATGATCTTGGCAGAAATTCTGATAGGAATAGATAGCTTATTCGATTTAGTACTTTCGGGCTTATCACTTTTAATTGGTGGAGCCATCGGATTATTATTTAGCTCAAGCCTTATTGGGTTAGCTGTAAGCGCAGTTTTGGTTGTGTTGTACTGGGTTCTGGGACGCAGATATGTACGTCAAAGGCTACACATACCCGGTCATAAAACGAATGTTGAAAAGATTGTTAATCAAACAGGTAAGGTACTTAGGGTTAAGTCCAATGGCGACTATGTAGTAAGTATCGATGGAGAGGAATGGACAGCAGAATCTAAAGATGAGCTTGAAGAAGGTAATCAAATAAGAGTAATCGAAGTAAATGGAACTGTACTATCTGTACGGATCTACTAATCAACACTATTGCCCTAATATTTTTTAGATAATATAAATGGAAGAATTTCTTTTATTTTGTTTGAGTGGTCTAGTAATCATCTTAATTTTGGTGATGGCCAACTCAGTGAAAGTCGTTAAACAGTACGAAAAAGCACTGATTTTAAGACTTGGTAAATATTCAGGTACTAATGATCCTGGAATAACCTTCCTAGTTCCTTTCGTGGACTCTCTTGTTAAAGTTGATATGCGTGAGCGTGTGATAAATGTTCCACCTCAACAAGTGATCACCGAGGATAATGTAACTGTATCTGTTGATGCGGCAATCTACTATAAAGTAGTTGATCCTGTTAAGGCAGAGTTCGAAATCGAAGATTTTGGTCTAGCCTGCACTACTCTAGCTCAGACTAACCTACGTAACCTAATTGGTGATATGACTCTCGATCAGTCTTTGACTTCTAGAGATACAATCAACACCAACTTACGTGATGTATTAGACGAGGCAACAAATCCATGGGGTGTAAAAGTGACTAGAGTTGAGGTTCAGAAGATTGACCCACCAGTAGACATTACAGAAGCTATGAGCCGTCAGATGAAGGCTGAGCGTGATAAACGTGCATCTATTTTAGAGTCTGAAGGTTTTAAACAATCTAAGATTCTAGAAGCTGAAGGATTCAAGCAGTCAGAGATTCTAAAAGCACAGGGTGACGCACAAGCAAAGATTCAACGTGCTCAAGCAGAAGCTGAGTCTGTAAAACTTGTTTCTGAGGCTGCAGAAAAGTACTTCATGAAGCGCGCAGAACGTAAAATGGAGCTTGAAGTAACAGAGAATTCATTCAGGAATAATACAAAGTTTATTGTTCCAAGTGATTCGAATCTGGTAAATGTTCTATCAGAAGGAACAGATCAAAAGATTGTGCCCGTAAGGCAATAGTAAACTAGTAGAAATGAATAGGGGCGGAACTCTCGTAGTTTCCGCCCTTTTGTTGTGCCTTGGCTAAGATGCCGCGGCGATTTCTTCGGCAGTTTCCACAGTTGAGGTAGCATTCTTTGCGTTGTTCAATACTGTAAGACCGCTCCGATAGCGTGCCTTTTGATCGGGGTCTTTACATTTACTGATTGCATTATCAGTATCTGTGATGACCTTTTGCAGACTACCCGCAGCTGCGAGCTTACGGGCACTATTCGCTGTGATCATACTCAGCCGACCATTTACTACTGCCTCAGGGTTTGAACTAGACATACTGTGTTGCCTCCAATTCTTTAATCCGTAACTTTATGCATACGGTTGTGGGAGTATAAACTATCTACTAATAGTATACAAGGGGTATATTACTTCACCTATGATATATGACATTTCTTTTGTTAAGTCCCCACCCAAGCTCTGTAGATAATAATCTGGTCATAAGCACCAGCAAGAGA
>CAYGMI010000080.1:0-2382 GCA_964351125.1 uncultured Candidatus Saccharibacteria bacterium
TATATCCTGACGGATTACAATCAGTGGACCGCGCAAGTCGTGTGCAGCAGTAGCTAGTAACTCATCTTTTCGTTGGATATCTGCGCTAGCAGAGAGAATAATCTCGCGGCGACGGTATAGTGACCATCCAAGTGATACTATAAACAACGCCGTTAGAACAGTAATTATAGATAGAAAGAAGGTATTGTTACGCAGAAAAACATTGCCTATATCGACGATTTCTTGGGTAGAAAGTGCTACTTCTACTAGCTGTACAATCTCCCCATCTTTATCGAGAACAGGTATAAGTGGAATAATCGTGGTGTCAATTATTTGATTCTTATCCTGTGAGCTAACCTGTTGCTTTCTATACGTCACAACATCTTTAGTCTGCGCGACTTTTTGTTTTTGACTGTCTGTAAATACCTGACCTACAAGCTCTATATCGGTAGATGCCATTACTGCGAAATTACCCTGTCTAGGCTCGTACACAGTAATTTCTGAGACTTCGGGAATGCTCTCAGAGATGGAGTCTATACTAGCCTGAGCAAGCTCCAAGTTGTTTAGATCGGTAGATTGAATAAATACCTCACCTAAACTTACTGCCTGCCTTTGCAAGATTGCTGAGTTGAAATCTGAGTATGTTTGAGATTGCTGACCAGTAATGAATACTCCAAATCCCAGAACCAAAAATAGTCCAAGTATCGAAACACCCAGAGGAAAGTACTTTGATTTATACAGTTGGAATAACATTTTCTTTTTGTTTTCGAGAACCTAAGATCATATAACCTGCAGCTCCTCCAGTTATTATTCCTAATGCAATCATCACTACCAATAAAATCAACAGGGCTTGATTACTTTGGATATCACTTTGCACGCTTGGGATCTCAAGTTGGGAAGTATCGGCAATAACCACATTATCTTCATCTGTTTCTGGATTTAGCTCTGCAGCTGCAACCTCAAAGCTAAATATCTGTGTAAAATCTTGGGGAATACCATCATCACCAACTAAAGCAGCATAAACAGTATGACTACCAGGGGCTAATTCCTCTGTGAGTGCGTACTCCCAGTTACCTTGATCATCTACAATTACCTCTGCCTCGATTGGGTCTGAGTAGACTCTTATTGCAACAATTGAATTTACTGGACCTTTACCTCCTATCAACACCTCTCTATCTTGAAGGGACTCTACGGCAATGTTCAAAGTATCTACTTCTGAACTAACCTCAGTTGCATTTACTTTATCTAGAGTGATTGCCTTCTCCTCTACAGCAGGTGCAAACTGAAGTTCAATCTTCTGTGAATCACCAATTGATACTCCATTTAGTAAATAGCTAACTTCTACAACCGCTTTTTCTTCACCTAAAAATAGACTACTTAGTTTATATTCTACTGTTCTAACATAGACATCTTTTCCACTTTCTACGGCCCTACGCTCTGACACTTTAACTCTTCTCGCAGAGTAGTTAGGATCTACATTAGAGAGATCGTAAAAAACTCCAGAGAAACTAGAAGTAGACTGACCTGCTTGATATATATAGTCTTCTAAGCTCTTATCAATGTCTTCGCCACTGATAGAGTAGGTTGTGGTCAGCTTAATCAGTCCTCCCGGTCTATACTTAGCAGCAATATCAGCCTGCGTCACAGAGGTTATATTTATTAGCGGAGGATTGGATTCGTCTACAGTATTTTTTATTGGTTCTACTACTTCAGGCTCTTTAACATCTGTTGAATCTTTTACTTCACCTCCGGTGGTAGTGCTTCCTGAATTTGAAGGAGGAGTAACCACAGGTAAGGTAGCCGATGTGTCTATTAAGAAAGTAGGATTAGAGATACTAGAGACAGGGTTACCTGCTTCATCCCCATTCGTCAAAATCGAGACCCGAGCAATGCCATCCTTGTACTTAGTTCCACTCGACTGGTTAACCTTGTATTCGTATTTCCAGTTGGATCTTGCTCCTTGCATAGGCGCGTTTACTACATCTTGTGAACCTGGCTGGTTTATAGAGATCTTTGGAGCCGGGGTAATCGTCTCAGTACAACTTAGGTTTATTATTTGCGTACCTATACCGACCGTCTGTTTCGAATACTCTAGTTTACAGGTTGGGCCGACTTGATCGCTTACTGCATTAATTTCAAATGTTTCTTGGAGTCCATCCACAGTCGAGAATACAAACGGCACTGAGTTGGGTCCTGCTTGTAAAGGAAGCTCTAACTGCCAAGAAATGGGACTACCTGCTGCATCTTGTTCCAGGATCTTAGTCATACCTGCTGCTTCTATTCGGCCAGGTACCAATGCTTGGCCTTGAATCAAAAGTGAGCTAGAGTTTACGACATTTGGATATGTGAATACCTGTATTGAGTTTGTACTTAGATTTGCAGTCCCTAAGACCAATGCAGTTC
>CAYGMI010000081.1:0-2355 GCA_964351125.1 uncultured Candidatus Saccharibacteria bacterium
AACAAGAAGTCTTGATTTACTTTGAAATACTTTCTGTTTCCTTTTCTCTCTGAGGTAAGAAATTTAATACCCTCTAGCCTCGATAACTCTCTTCTAACAGCATTAATCTCTTCATCCAACTCTCGCACAGCTCCACGTAAATGGATTGCATCTTCTGCATGAGACACGAAATATTTAATAGCTTTAATTCTAACTTTCGAAATCAGTAATTGATCAAGATTCTTCCTTGGATTCATCTGTACTAGCAATAATTATATAAATTATATTAATCCCGCTTTCTCACGGACTTTCTTTTCAATCTCTTTAGATAGCTTTGCGTCATTGGATAGAAGTTCCTTAACTCCCTCTCTACCTTGACCTACATTCTCTCCGTTGTACTTAAACCACGAGCCTGCTTTTTCTAGCACCTCAAACTTAACGGCGGCATCAATCAAACTAGAATAAGCATCTATTCCAGTACCATGAATCATATCGAAATTTGCCTCGCGGAATGGTGGAGCTACTTTATTTTTTACTACTTTAACTCTAACCACATGACCAACAATGTCTTCAGAAGTTCCGATCTTCTCTTTGCGCCTAATATCTAGTCTGACAGAAGAATAGAACTTAAGAGCATTACCACCTGTGGTTGTCTCTGGGTTACCAAACATAACTCCGATCTTCATTCTTAGCTGGTTAATGAAAATCACGGTAGTGTCTGTTTTCCCTACAATTCCAGTAATTTTTCTCAGCGCCTGACTCATTAGCCTAGCCTGAAGACCCATATGTGAGTCACCCATCTCCCCCTCGATCTCAGCTTTAGGTGTTAATGCTGCCACAGAGTCCACTACGATTAAATCAACTGCTCCGGAGCGTACTAGTGTCTCTAGTATCTCTAAGGCTTGCTCACCATAGTCTGGCTGTGAAATCAGAAGCTTTTCTAGGTCAATACCTATATTCTTTGCATATGCTGGATCGAAGGCGTGCTCTGCATCTATGAAGGCAACAGTGCCCCCCATCTTCTGACACTCTGCAGCAATATGTAGAGTAAGTGAGGTCTTACCTGAAGATTCCGGACCATATATCTCAATAATTCTACCCTTTGGAACTCCACCTACTCCTAATGCAATGTCTAGTGATATCGCACCTGTTGGAATAACATCCATCTTCTTAACTTTGGAATCGGCCATAGTCATGATCGAGCCCTCACCAAATTGCTTGGTGATCTGATCCATAGCTACCTCTATAGCCTTACCTTTTCCTGCAGCAGTGTCGCTTACAGTAATCTCTTTCTCTGGTTTTTTTGATTTTGCCATTTGTTAAACGGTTTAAAAATATACTCAGCTTAGCTGACGGTTGTTAACAAAAACTTAAGGCAGAAGTTAAAAGCAAGTGGTCCATTCTACTGTGAGTAAATAATTGACGCAATATTGAAAATTCCGTGAAAGTTTGCTTATGTGCGTAGTAGAATCGATTATAGGTAAGTCAGGTATTGAATACTGACCCATCCTTCTCTTCCGTCGCCGAGGTCAATTTTTACCCAACCATTGCCCGCATCCTCTATTTGGAAATACCTATTACCTGAAGAAGCGCGGTCAATCTCGGTTGCTGCACCCGATGGAGTCGCCCTAACTCTTAGCCAACCTGTTTCCGTATCTTTAATTTCTACGATTGTACCCTCAGGCTTACTGATGTCTAGTGTCAAATCAAAGTTTGTACCAGCAATGTTGGTTCCCTCGATATTTCGCAGCTTGAATACTTCTGTCTGCTTACCAAAGTACAAAGGAACAAACAATTTAAAGTCGAAGCTCTTCTCTTGCCCTGGCAGTAGTACATCAGCAGCAGCCATTAACGGGAACTGCGAAGCACTTAGCCAAGTAGAACCATCATAGAATCTACTACTCCCCGATCTCTTAGAACCGATAATTTCTGACAGCGAAGAACCATACACCCCGTAGTCACCATCATTTCGAATCGTCATAGACCCAGAAACTACAGAACCTGGCTTAACCTTATCTGTTGGTAGCGTCACAGCAGTCACGCTCAAGTCATACTGTTTTTTCTGAGGAGAATACCGATATTCGTTATCACTAATTATCTGATTTAGAGAACTAGACCAAATACCGAATAGATCGACTTTCTTTAATGACACTTTCTGTGAATCGTCATCTCTGACATATTCGACGGTATCAACGCTAATTTTATTTAATGGAATGTTATGTCTGCTAGCTACATCCATTAGGAGTTCACCCATTACAGCTGTGCTTCGTGGGTCGAAAGAACGTTCACTACGATCGGCTAAATATCCTATTACCACCTGTGAATCACCGACACCTTCGATACTAATTTTTCGCTCTTCGCCACCCGAATTTCCTT
>CAYGMI010000082.1:0-2274 GCA_964351125.1 uncultured Candidatus Saccharibacteria bacterium
TCCTGGGAATATGTTTGCTGGAGGATAGTTAAATAATCCCGAACCAATATTTGCTCCTAGATGAGCAGTCACTAGTGCGGCTACGACTAAATTTCCTGAATCTACGGCAATTAATAGTACTAAGGCTGATGCTACGGCAGTTACAGCATGGTTTAGGCCATCCATACCACTCATCCAATTCACAAAGTTAATCATGGCAATAATCCAGATAATCGTGATGATATCTGCAGGAAGAACCATTATGTATGTAAAGCTGCCAAGTACGATTTCTTGAGTTAATCCTGTTAGATCAATGAAAATACCGGCAATTTGGATACTGTGCACGCTAATCCCAGATATAACTATAACTAAGGCAGCCAAGAATTGCCCTAAAAGTTGGTACTTAAAGGGGATATCTCTGATGTCATCTAGAAGTCCATAGGCAATAATAATCAAAATTCCAACCAATACACCCCAATTAGATTCACCGAACTGACCAAAAACCATTAAAGTTACCAATATAGAAATTGCCATCGCTAGACCACCCAGTCTTGGATGAATCTGAGCATTTATGTTTCTTTCTAGACCTTTGTCAGTACGTTTCCTAAGGTGTGCAGGTAGGTCGATCGCCCCTATCTTGGCAGCTAGTCTTCCCATTGCAGGGGTCAATAGCACAGCTAAGAGTAAAGAAACGGTAAGTATAGGTGTGAGTGGCTGGTATATTGTCCACAGTTCACTAATTTTAGTTCCTAAAACTGATAAATCCATTAGCTTGGCAAAATTAATGTATATAGTTGGACAAAGGCAATTATAAACAAGGCATTGATTATTCCAATAATCATATTGATTGTTTTGCTTAGTCTAGGATCGATTCTGTGTATTTCGTAGGTGAATCTAATAACTATCGGCAAACTAACCAAGAATAGTACAGGAAGTAATAGTAATGTAGATTTATCGACCTGTTCCCAGTATCCAGTAAAGGCATTGTAATAAAATGGAATTTTAGGTTGAATCTTATTAAAGAATGTAAGTGCAGCTGCTCCTGTCCCGAATACTAGTAATACACTTGTAACAATTGCAAAAGCTGGTGCAAACTCCTGCCAATAAGTAATCAACTCGAGTTGTTCTTCCCGCCTTCGTAAGTTTGAAAGTATGTGATTATACCAAGACTGAACACGCTGCAATGGTGTCCCAACTTTCATTTTAAGTTGGCCTTTTGCAGTTGTTCGATGGGCTACTTCACCAAAGCTACTCAAATCCATTGGATCAAAGTCCAAAGCCGGCTTCGAAAGATTAGACTCAGGCTTGGCAAAGTCTTCTACTCTTGGGTTTTGTAACGGGCGATTTCCGTATTCAGAATTACTATTCATTCAGCGTAATGATAGCGCAAAAACAGGGTTCGTTGTGTTATACTCTTGATGTAAGTGGGCTGAAGAGTGCCACTTTTTTTATCTGACGTTATCATCGTGCAATGCAGGGATCAGAATTATTAACTGCGCTTAAGCAAATCGCAGCCGAGCGAGGAATTTCTATAGAAGAAATTCTTGAAGCTCTTAAACAAGCAATAAAAATTAGTTTTAAACCAGAAGACGAGGAAGATCCAGAGTTCGGGTCAAATATCGAGGTAGATATCGACCAAGAGGAAGGTACTATCAACGTTTACGCTGATAAAAAGGTGGTCGATGTGGTGACAAGCCCTCCAACACAAATTAGTGAGGAAGACGCGAAGAAGATTGAGCCTAAACTAAAGATTGGTGACCATGTGTTAGTAGAAATTACAGATACAGGTGATTTTGGTCGTGTGGCTGCACAAGCTGCAAGACAGGTGATTATGCAGAAGATTAGAGAGTCTGAGAAAGAGGCTATTCTTCAGCAATTCACAGACAAAATCGGAACTGTTGATTCAGCTACTGTGCAAAGGGTTGATCGCGAAGGTAACGTTTACTTCGAGATTCAGCGCGCAACTGCAAAGATGCCTGTGATCGAGCAGATCAAGGGTGAGTTCTATAAGACCACAGTTAGATACAAGGTTTATCTAAAGAATATTCAGACAGATGCAAGAGGTAAGATTCTAATTGTGTCTAGATCAGATCCAAACTTTTTGAGAGCATTGTTCGAGATTGAAGTACCAGAAATCTCTTCTGGAACTGTAGAAATTAAACACATCGCTAGAGAAGCTGGTTCACGTTCAAAGATTGCAGTTGTATCAAATGCCGACGGTGTTGATGCTATCGGTTCTTGCGTGGGACAACGTGGTGCTCGAATCAGCGCTGTTACAAACGAACTAAAGACAAA
>CAYGMI010000083.1:0-602 GCA_964351125.1 uncultured Candidatus Saccharibacteria bacterium
CTATTTCAAAACCAGTTTATTCTAAATCAGAGTATAAGGGAATTGAATGGGCAAATCGCCTGGCGTCTAGAATAGCGAAAAAATCGGAGCTTCTTAAACGAGGAGAAATTGAAAAGTTCGATTACAACTGGTTGCTCATTGTAGATTCCTCTACTGAGCCTGGTTCTCTTGATGCTGAATTTTACAGAGTAGCTTTAATGAGTGCATTAGGACCAGAATTACTGACTGTTCCTCTCTTCGATCTAATTTATGTCATTGGCATTGGATACGAGGATGTTTTTGTTTTGGAAAAAAGAGGAGTGTTTAACTCGAAGAAAACAACCTTGGTAAGAGAATAGGGTCTGCCTTAGTGCCCTTTCCTCCTACTCGACTCGCAATGCTTGCATCGGATCAATGCGCAGTGCTTTGCGAGCTGGAAGATAACTAGCAAGAAGGGAGATGCCTAACACGAACACTGTAACTCCTATGAATGTGGAAGGTTCAGTTGGGGTAACCTGAAACAGGTGCTCGGAGACTTTACTAGTCAAGGTCAGTGCAGCAATGAGGCCAAGGGCAATGCCCACCACTATTTTCTTTGCTCCTTGTTTTAGGATCATCTCACA
>CAYGMI010000083.1:612-907 GCA_964351125.1 uncultured Candidatus Saccharibacteria bacterium
ATGCACCAACTGACAGTCGCAGCCCGATTTCCTTAGACCTTTGAGAAACATCATATGAGAGGACTCCATATACTCCGATCGCAGAAATAACTAACCCCATACCGCTCAAGATAGTTGCGAGAAGCATCAGCGCTCGGCGATGTCTTAAAGTGCCGTCAAGAAGCACTTCAAGTGGCGTCATGAAGTATAAAGGTACATTGGGAGTTATCGAACTGAGTTCGGTTTGAATACTTCTGAAGAGCTGGTCACCTGGTAAACTGGATTTAACAAGGAGTCCTGCGTCCTGCATGTGATG
>CAYGMI010000083.1:954-2136 GCA_964351125.1 uncultured Candidatus Saccharibacteria bacterium
CTATCCAAACCGTTGTGCTTTACGTTTTCCACAATTCCGATTATTCTCGGTGTATGCGTTGGGTTAAAATCTGGATCATCTGGTGGTTCAGAATACCCATAGTATTGTCCGATAGGGTCGATATCAGGGTAGCTCTGTTCAGCGTAATTCCTATCAATTATGATTGGGAAATCGGTGCCTGTATAATCTGTCGAGTTAAAGAATCGTCCTTTCAGTAGTCGAATTCCCAATACCTTGAAATAGTCTTCAGATACTTTATTGTATTTTGTAGAAATCACGTCTCCCTTTGGCGATTCTCCGTATTCGATGCGCCTCCAATTACCTAGATTATCCACTAGAGGTAGGAATTCAGTTAGTGCCACATCTTCCACTCCAGGAATCGCCTTAACAGCCGATAGGAATTGGGACCTAAATTCATGGCCTCGGTGTGCTTCAACCCACTTAGCATAGCTGAGTTTAAATTGAGTGGCGTATACATCTTTCGTATCAAAGCCTGAATCTACGTTTACTACCGCTACGAAGCTTTTTATTAGCAACCCAGCTCCTATCAGTAGAATGACCGTTAGACTCAATTGAAATGATACCAGGCTAGATCTCAGAAGCATCAAAGGCTTGCCGATTGTCTTTTGCATACCTCCGTCGCTGATTGAGGCTGCGAGGTTGGATTTTGCTAGCGAAATTGAAGTGTATGAAAAAAGGGTCAGTGAAAATGTGATTATTAATGTCAGGAAAACGGCGACTACGCCTCCAGAGATCATGGTTCGAAAATTGAGAAAAGGTATCTTAGTAATGAGGTCATGAAACAGAAATTTTTCTGCTAGAAAAATTCCAGGTATGCCTAGGAAGAGTCCTCCGAATAAACAAATAAATGAGAGCGTCGCGCTTTCGATTAATAGTTGTCTAAATAAGATCGCTCGTGAGGCACCCATGGTCAAGCGCATCCCAAACTCAGCACGTCGGGTAAGACCTCGTGATACCATTATATTAGTCACACTTAGAAACCCCATCAGTAGAATGGATAGAATAACCAACTGTAGAAGATATAGGACATCACCTACCTGCGATCTGGCTATAGTATGGCTAGTTGCCAATCTTGTCTGATGACGGGTGGTTCTTATGAATTCCTTTAAGTAGTCGGTCGTTTGTTCATTAAACTCCTTATCGTTGGTATAGTTCTGAGAT
>CAYGMI010000084.1:0-2104 GCA_964351125.1 uncultured Candidatus Saccharibacteria bacterium
GTTTTTTTGTTAACTTCTGAATCTTATCATAGCCAGTTAAACAATCTGCTTCTCTAAATATCCATGATATAATCGCAAAATTCTCAAATGAAAAAATAGTAAAGGAAAGAGGCGGAAGTAATGCAAACGCTCCCTGAAAATAAAATTGTAGCAGGTGTAGTATTTCGTTCGACAGGCAGAATTGCTGCACTGTCACCCCAAAGCGGTCAAGTTGTGAGTGTTGATTTTGTTAAAGATCAGCTCACCAAGATGCTAAAGGCTATGTCTACAGGTGATCTTCATGTTGCCCACAGGCATGTACTCAGTCAAGCAGAAGGTGACATTATTGGTGACCTTATAGACTTTGGTACTATCCAAGATACTCGTCAATTGGTGCTTTTGCCACTCGAAGGGCTGGATATGCCACAGGGCATAGGTATCGCAGAGTTAGAGAAGTTACATCGAGAAGGGTTCGAATTTGGACTCAACCTGGTAAAGCAATTTCCGCAGTACCTAATTGCGCTAAAGACCTTGTTCTCGGAATATAGCAATATTCTCGATTGGGCACTGAGTGCAGGTGGTTTCGGGATTGACTACGGCTACCTTAACGACCTAGCGATTGTGTTAGGGGTGGATTTGATGGGCAGATTGCGTGGTTTTGAACCCGCCGAAGGTATGGATTTCTTGGAATACGTAGTGTTCCAACAAGCCGTTGCACACGCAATCAAAGAAATTGATCGCGCTACATTCCAGAAGTTTGTCTTGACGAATCGACTAGTCGATCTGGTGATGGCAACATCCGAAAACGAGCGTGAAAATATATTACGTACAATGTTCCGCGTTGCCCATCAGCTGGCAATGGTTAGCCACTTGGTAGATACTTCCAGACAAGAAACTGGGATGAGCGGTATCGGTGCATATACTCAGTTTATTTCGGACTTCTATCGGGTTGTAAGCAGTCATAATGTCACATCCCAAACCTGCACCCCTCCAGATGAGATTTTTTCGCTCAGGAATGGTGTACTAGGCGAACTATTCGAAGAATCAGTTCAACCTTATCGGGACTTTGGCTACATGCCAGATGTCGATAATTACGACGAGGTGATGGTCTGGATGGGACTTGATCTAGAATCCGAAGCAGTAAACTTGCGGATGACGCATTTTGCGAGTAGCCGTGAATCTGATGTTGCTTTTCACTTGTATGGTCAGGGTTGGAATATTAATCTGGACCATATGGAGGACGAAGTCCGCAAAGAGCAGAAGCAAGCAACGTTGGCGAAATCACGGTTGTGGGCACGCCGGCTTGGGCTGACTGATGGCGAATATGCTTTCACTCCCGAAGGTGGATACACCTCTAAGAAGTTTGATGTTGAAGTCTCTTTTTGGGAAAGTTCGGACACCTCAGGTAAACGAAGTCTCAATCGTTATCTTTGGATGATCAAAACGATTCGTCGCTATCTGGTTAGTGACCTTAATCAATTTGAGAACGTGCTAGCAGAAGAGATTATCCAAGCTATGGGCTGGTAAACAGCTTTAGCAATGCTATTTTTTGAGAAGGAGCCCCTGTAATTTTATGCAGGGGCTTTTTGCTGCGAAAAATAGTTTAGTTATTCTGGATGGCTCTGACTAACTGTTTAAAGTCCTCTACGCTCTCTTTAGGGATTCTCTCGAAAGTAACTGGGTCAAAGCTATATAGTCCATACTTTATGCGGTAGCCTAATGCCCATTCAAAGTTATCTACCAGAGTCCAATACATAAATCCAATCAGCTGAATTGCCTCATCTGCTCGCAGAGATAATAATATATTTTGAATAGACTTTAAGTATTGTCTGCGATACTGGTCGGCGGCAGCTGTTCCATTTTCTGTAATCATTATCGGTATCTTATACCGATTGAAATAACCTCTGACTACGGTTTCCAATTCATTTGGGTCCTGCTCTAGTTTGTCTGAGTCTAAATTCAGATAAGCGGGAACTATCTGCATCTTCTGCTTCGAGAATGGAGTAAGCCTGATAGATCTAAAGCTATAAAAATTTAGAGCCATAAAGTCCATACTGTTTTTTATCCACCGGATGAATAGGTCTGTACTCAGATAGTTAATAAATCTAGAATATAGCCCAACAGG
>CAYGMI010000085.1:0-2085 GCA_964351125.1 uncultured Candidatus Saccharibacteria bacterium
CATCAATAAATGTGATCATCAGTCCTGTTCCAAGTAGTTGTTGTAAGTATACTCCCTTAACCTGTCCAGCTATGCCAAACTCATATATACCACCCGTTAGAAGTTTGACCTCATCAACTAAAGAGTCTCTGTGGGAATAGGCATCTATACTTTGTACCATATCGAGGTATATAACTCTTAGATTTTAACATACCAGCAATTGCTGTAATATTGATTATGAACAAAGATCATCTGGAGATAAAAAGCATGCTCGTTATAACTATAGCCGTGGTCGCCACTTCACTGTTAGGGCTCCTAGTAACTATTAACCAGATTGATCGCGAAAGAGTTCTGGCCGAGAATATTAATATCTATGCAAGTGTTGGTGCATGCCAAGTAAATTTCAGAGTTAGACCAGACAATAGAACAGCATTTAACTGGGGCACCTACATCGAAGTAGATGTGCATAATCCAAGTGGTACATATATTGGTAACTTCACTGGTACTACAAATGCAAATGGAGAGCTATTCATTAACTTCTGCAACGAAGGTATCTCTGCTTACTCAGCAGGAGTATACACATTCGAAGTCAGGGGACTATCTCACCTTACAGAATCTATCCCCTACTATTTTCCCGCAGTAAGTACACAAACAGTAGATCTGAGCACAACCTCACAAGGACTTACTCCTGGGGATATAAACGGTCCAAGTTTTGGCAGTCACGATGATGAAGTCAACTCACTGGATATGGCAAAAATAATAGATAGTTTCGGTTTAAACTTTGGAGACGCTGGCTATGATGCAATTAACGACTTAAATTACGATCAAACTATAGACTTTACTGACCTACAGATAATGCTACAAAACACTTATTTAAGCCCGAACCATAATGACGCGTTGTATGACTTCCCAGTAGATGCAGCAACTTTTGAGTTTGAGCCAAGTACTCAAATCTTCAATTCTTGTAGTGCTACTGTTGATCTATATATAGACGTAACTGGCCAAACTGCCACAGCAGCAGACATAGAGATCTTCTATCCAGAAGATCTGATTACTATTTCTGATGCAGACCTCGGCACTGCAGGAGTACAGATTACCGAAGGTACTGCCTTTCCTACTTACTTTGGAAATCAGGTTAAACAAAGCTCAGGGCAAGTTCTGCTTTCTGCAGCAGCAATTAGCTGCGTCCCTCCGACTACATCCCCGAGTTACAGGTTAGTCAATCAGAGAGTAAAGTTCGCATCTATTACAATGAACTATAAGAGCAACGACCCAGGCACTGTCATCTTGGATATCAGATACGAGGGAACCGGAAATACAACAGACTCAAACATCGCCTCAATCGCCGGAGCAGACTTACTCAACAATGACTCGTTATTGAATGGTGGAGATGGAACTTTCACCTTTGAGCCTTTGATAAATTGTGTTGATCCTGAGGGTACTACAAGCACCACAGGCGGGGGATCAGACGGAGGCATAGATGACAGCTCGGATGGTGGAACTGATGGCATAGCCGATGGGGCGGTGACAGATGGAGGAAGCACAAATGGCCAAGTGGATACTACAGGTACAACTACTGGAATATCTGGGACAACAGGGAGCGATAATCAAGCCCCTGGCGAGAATAATATTTTTCTGCAATCTGCTCCAATAATTATTCTGGGCTGTACTACTTTTACTGGCTTACTGCTGATATTACTTGCACCAAGAGAATTAGTAATACTTGTAGAAGGCGCGGAGTTTGCAGCAATTCATACAGTTCCCGACCTGACCGGTAACATCATTTATGAAGTCCATAACAAAGAAACAATTGAACCGATAGATGAAACAGATGATTGGTACAAGATTGAATTTAACAATCAGGAAGGCTGGGTTTACAAATCTAATACCAGTAAAAGATTTAAATGGCTTCATAGAGACGACGAAGATAATTGAGGTTAGCTACCATTTCTTCTAAAATGGCATAACTGCACATCCACCTTTTTGCCTGGTTTGGTATTTGCTGATATTACTGCCTAACCGGCAAATTCATGCTTAAGAGTCTTTGGAATTTCATCCTGGGAACAACGGTTATAATAGTTACAGTCGGTACGGTCCTATTCATTA
>CAYGMI010000086.1:0-2070 GCA_964351125.1 uncultured Candidatus Saccharibacteria bacterium
GCTTGGAATACATTTGTCACAGAGGCTGGGATGTTTACAGAAATGTTCGAGTTACTCGAGACATATCAGAATCCAAAGATAATTGTGACCAATGCCAACGACGAACAGTTAGTTTCGCTTGGTATCGTAAATATGCCTTACGAAGTATTCACCCTAAAACACGAGCCAGACAAAGTTGAGCCTGAATACTTCCTACAACTGTTTGCAAAATACAGCTTAAAACCAGAGGATGTGATCTACTTTGAGCATAACCTCGAAGCAGTAGCTGCAGCTAAATCACTAGGGATAGAAAGCCATCACTATGACAAAGATGCAAGAGACTTAGTAGCGCTAAAAGAGTTTATAGACAGTAAAGTCTAAGCTGCTACTATATAACCCTTATATGTTATGATTTTGCGGCATCCAAACTAAAAAAAGGAGATAAAACATGCCGCAACTTAACAAGCTACTAATACTTGTTCTGCTAGTTCCATTCTTTATGGGAATTCCTGCTTCGGCTCAAGAAGTAGATAAACCCATCACCATGTTCGAAGGTAATCCTGTAATGGTTCAGACATACGGTGACGAAATTGCCTATGTGCTCAACCGGGATCAACAGCAGTACCGTATTGATGTAATTAATCTAAGCACCGATCAGGTCGAAGAAGTTATCGAAATCAACCACGATTTTGAAGTTCCTCTGATGGGGCTTAAAATGACCCCCGTCGCCCATGTCTGGGACACCGAAAACGTCTATACGATAATTGATGGGGAAGTCACACAGTACGATATCTTAGCACTGAGCGCTATCGGCTACCACATCATGAACGGCGGTGGATTCACGATTGACGCTGAGTGCGAGGACGAACTACCACCAGTGGTCATTCCCGAATCAGAAACCAGCATGATAGGTGGGTTTCAGGAAGATCTGTGCGGCAGTAGTCCCAATTTCTTCGATTCACGCATTAGCGACTACAGCACCATGTACAGCTATTTTTCTGAGGAAAGCTTCGCTTACTCTATCGTCTCTGACGAAGTGACAGAGATCGAGTTCGACCCAGAAGAATACCGCAATACATTCTTTGCTGGCGAAACAATCACCAGCGGATGGGAATGCTCAAATCAAGTGCAGATGGAATCTTATATGAAGTATCTCGGAGAAGAATTTGTTCCGGGATTACACCTGAGCTGTGATGACATGACATGGTTTAATAGCGTTGTGCACATCGACCTGTGGATTGATGAGTATGAATTCACAATTACTCATAGTTGGTCTGTTGACTGGCTATGGGCACAAGATGAATATCAATTATTCTCAGGTAGTGCCCAAAACGACATTAGCCCAGATCTGCCAATACTGCGTCCAATTGATACAGTCAATCGCGTACCAGTTCAAGCGTTCTATTCGAATAATGTAGAGTTCCTTGTACTAGTTCAAGCTTCAGCAGAACGCAATGAGCTTTGGGAGTATATCGACGGAGAATGGACTGACATCGGATACGTCAACGATAGCTGTGAGACCATTTTATCGACTATAGTTCACGCTGGCTATGCTGGCGGTTTCATTACATGCTCAGATTCGCGACGCGAAAGCTATTGGTTCGTGGAATATGATCCATTCGCCAACGGCTAGGTATTAGTAGTTTACAATGTTAAGCAACGATCGAGCGCCTCTTATTTAGATATAGGAGGCGTTTTTTAGGCTAAAAATGTTAGACTTTAGCGTGAGCAAAAATTCACCCGAGCTAGGAGAAATCTATTGGCTAAAAACTGAATCAGAAATCCATCACCCTCATGTAGTTGTGAAACTCTTACCACTAACCGTCTGTGCGATCACTACCAACATGACTAAGCAAAATCTGCCTGGTAATGTGACACTTTCTGCCAAAGAAGGTGGATTAGAGAAACAGAGTATCGTCGAAGTCTCCAAAGATATTGAGATCGATCAATCTGAGCTCGGAAAGTTTATTGGAACTCTATCAGAATCTAGAGTAATAGAAATCAACACAGGAATCAAATTTATCAGTAAACTTAAGTATGTCTAGAAAAGCAACAATACTTGTATCTGTTATGCTGATAGTTACCACTTTG
>CAYGMI010000087.1:0-380 GCA_964351125.1 uncultured Candidatus Saccharibacteria bacterium
ATTTTGGCCACATATTCCACTGCTAGTTTCCTCGGAACTTCGAATCCTTTCCCTTTGCTAAAGTCATAACCTCTGCCAATGCCGACTCTTTCAGCAATCTCTTCGTGGTTCTGTGAAATCTTAGGGATAATTGATACAAATCCTGGCCATTGGGCATGATACTTTAGAAACTCAAAATTCTTCGGAGGTACTTTGGCTTTGGTTTCAGACTCTGTGAGATTCGATATCTCATCGTGAGCTATGTTGTTAAGTTTATCGACAGCATCTACCAGAAATGAATACAGCCTTTTGTAATCACCTGTGTTCTGAGATTCGTTTAAACAAGTGTCGAACATGCTCTCTAGTGCATCGAAGTGTTTCTCTGACTTCTTGCTCATCTG
>CAYGMI010000087.1:390-2005 GCA_964351125.1 uncultured Candidatus Saccharibacteria bacterium
TGAATTGGCCAAAATTTCTGATTCTTACTTGGATTACGATTCCTTTGCCAAAAAGTCCGATAGTCACCTTTTATCGAACACTAGCAGATGTGCTATTGATCTGATGGGTCCAAGGGTTCGTTTTCTGCCCAGATTTTCTCCAGTACTTCACGAGCATAATCGGGGTTTTGCTCAATTGACTGCAACTCTTGTTTCAGCTTAGATACTGCTTGAGTATGATGCTTTACAAGTGGAGGGACGAGGTCTTGAGAATAATAGACCTTACTACCATTTCGGCTTTCCAGAGACAGCCCGTTATCTTGTATCGTTATGCTTTCCTGAAAATTCCCTCTAATTAGAAAATACCCAGTTTCAGGTTCACAGTTTCTTGGAAGAATTTGACCATAGGTGGTATCATCTTCTTTAAGTTGGAGGATTATATTAATTGTTTCCGTCTCAAAGGCGCTTTTTTGCAGCCTGTAAAGCTCTCTCAAATGGCTTAGAATTACCTGCTTCGGAGCTTTTGTCCCAAATTCAATTTCAGTAATATCCAGATGTGAAACGACATCAAGATAACTAACTAATGTCGCTATATAGTCCTTGAGGGCGATAGTGCTATTCATGAGTCAGATCGAGGTGGATATCTCGCTAACAGATTGATTTCGAGGGGTAATGGTTACTGGCTTTCAACAGAAGCCTGGACGCGAATGAATGTGGCTCCTTCCATGTCAACTGGAACAAAAAAAGTTATTGGGCTATCAGTCCCAAGAATTTCATCGGTTGGTATTGATGACCAATTTCCTCTCAGATCGTCTGTCTTGAAAATGCTGTATCGGTGCCCTTTTAAGCTCATCCAAGTGAGCGCTACTTGATTAGACGAATTGTCTTTTTGAAACAAAATACTTTCGACATGAAAAAGTGAATTCGGGTCTAAGGGATTGTGCCCCGATCTGTATTCTTTTAGATTTGATTGTCCATCCATATCCAGATCACCTCCACTAGACATAACCAACCCATTCCCCAAATATTGTTTCTCCCACCAATCTGGGATGCCATCTTTGTCAGAGTCTATAAATGGGTTACTGGTATCCAAAAAGAAGAGATCGCTTTTGTAACCATAGAAGAATGCGAAGTCTGAAACTATAGGATTAGTTCCAGCAAAATACTCATCAAGATTTGTAGCACTATCGAGGTCGGGATCGTTTTGGCTATCATCTTTGTTTAGTGCTAGGTTGTACTTCATTTCCCACCAATCCGGCATACCGTCCTCGTCGGTATCCAAGATAAAATTTGTTGTAGTGATGCCAGTAGTAAGTGTGAAATTGGAAGACGCAAAGCTATCTGGTCCCTCCCAGTCTTTGGTGAGCGGATCCGTTCCTGAATTGAATTCTTCTATGTTCGTTAGGGAGTCGTTGTCGGGATTGCCTTCTGCGTTATATAAATGAGGATCCAGCATCATTTCTTGTTCCCACCAATCTGGCATGCCATCACTATCAGTATCGAGCCTGAGGACTGCTGTGTCTAGTGTAAAGGAGTCTGAAATAGCTTGTGTGTTAGCAACAGCTGGCTGCGCCACTGGAAGCAACGAAAAGGCTATAAAATAATTTAACAGTACACTCTGAAAACGACTCATAGC
>CAYGMI010000088.1:0-694 GCA_964351125.1 uncultured Candidatus Saccharibacteria bacterium
TAAGAATGACTACTTCTATACTAGATACCAAGCAGAGGGCTCTGGAACAATAGAGGTTAGATCTGAATCAGGCAAAGCGGAAAGAGTAGAAGTAACCGTATTCCAAACCAAAATATATAGCCCAGACTCTAGCGTTTATATTTTCTTTCCCGATCGCGAGACCACAAACATCCAAACACACCACTTCGAATTGTGGGACACAGATGGCAATTTCTATATGATTGATCAATCAGATGTAATTGGAAAGCAAAACCCCTTCTATGCAAGCCATAAGTGGGTGCTTTCTAAAGAGGCGGAGACTAATAAGACACTCAAGACTTATCAAATTGACTTAGAATTTGATTACAGCGAAAACCGCCGTCTCGGAGAGTGGCAGATCTTCCTACCAGACTTAGGAAAACAATTTGATCTAGAAGCTCAGGACTTCTATTTGGGTAGTACGGCCGATGGAATAATTTCGGGAACAGTGTCTGACGGGCAAACTACTAAACAAGTATTCGGAGCATTTAGAACTCTAGGGCTTTAACTCTAGGCGGTATATCCTTGGGAGGTTAAAAGCAAGTAAGCAATCAAGCCTACCACTAGCAATACAGCTGTGATCGTAATCACAACATATAGAAAAAATTTAGGCTTTGACTCTCTGAATTTCTGCCAATGTACCAAAGCAGATATTGCTGCAGCAGGCACAGAAGCC
>CAYGMI010000088.1:739-1979 GCA_964351125.1 uncultured Candidatus Saccharibacteria bacterium
TGAACAAGTAGTGCAGCAATCGGGACGCCCACAATTATGGCCTGCACTGGATTCAAAAATGCCGAGATAAATAGTAATGTGGTAGTAATAATCCCTGTGTGTATCAATAGAATCATATGTCGCAATCGCTATCCACAATCTTAAGTTCTCTTATAGATAAAGTCAAAGCCGACTTTGGCGCAGACTTCTTACTTAGTAGCGACAAAGAAGCTAGTTTAATAGCTCATCCAACCCCAATGTCTGTAGATTTATTTAGAAAGCTAAACTCCTTCGATGGCAGCTTCGGTATGGCCTACAGGCTTCTAGGATTTAGAATAACCAACTTTGACGTAGATAAATACGTGCTGCAGCTACCAGGCAAAATATACCTAAACCAGACTTACAAAAATGAGTTTACTAGCAGTAATGGAATTATCAACACTATTCGTAACTCGTTCAGGCAAGCACAGGCAATCAGGGGTATTGATTCACACCTTGATTGGCTAAAGAGTGAGCTAAATAGGATTCAACAATTCACTCCGAATTCTCATCAATCTCTGGCAGATGCCATCTCTAATCTTTGCAAAGACTATAAATCGGTGTTTGTCGCCGGAATATTGCTGGAACTGGTTGAATCTCAACTAAAGCCAGAACAACACGAAACTCTACACGATGGAAAGATCGCGCTAAACAACAAATATTGGGATTCTATTGTAGCCCTACAGAAATTATCGCCGCAATCAGCTAACGAATTAGTAGCGGACTACAGCATCCGCAGCTTCGACGATTTCGAGCTATCAACTCCACGTTGGCACGAAATCCCTGAGGTACTAAACGAGATTGCTATGAGAACAAACGACACAGATCCCAAACCCCTACCTGAGCAGAAAACTGCGCCTGGGCTAGAAGTCATATCGAAACTAATAAATATTAAAGATAATCTGCGATTTAACATCTTAAAGCAGGTCGACAACCTTAGACAGCAGGTGATAAAGGTAGGTAGAGAATTAGATCTTGATAGCGACATCTTCTACCTGACTTTCGCAGAAGTTGAGCAGCTCGGTAGTGGAGAGCTAAATATTGAGAGTGCACGCGAGGCGATAGCCGAGCGTAAAAAAGCATACGTAGAATCAGGCAATTTGGCATATCCAGTAGAAGTAACTCAAAGCACACTCGAAACCATACGAAATTCCGCAGATTCTCAGAATAAGACACTTACAGGCCTTGGGGTGTCTTCTGGAATTGCTGCTGCTGAGCTATA
>CAYGMI010000089.1:0-1956 GCA_964351125.1 uncultured Candidatus Saccharibacteria bacterium
AGGGCCCAAGGTTGGTTGTTGTTATATATCTTTACATCATTTGCATTCTTATCTGCTTGACCCTTTATTTGTAGTTCTGAGGAGTTAAAAGCTGAGCCATCTTGAGGGAAAGTAATCTTTGGGGCATCAATACTTGATATTTCTTCAGGAGAAATAGCTTGGATTAAGGAACTTGCCGGAGTACCAAAATGAACAGCAATCACCGTCGAGTTAGCGTTCCCCTGAAAAGTTCCATTTACGATTCCAATACCCACTTCTGTGTAGTTGGCTCTGAGAATATTGTCTCGGTGGGTTGGGCTGTTCATCCATGCAACCATTAGGCTGTCTATGTTATAGAAACCTTCAGCTAGATTCTCGCCTGCATAAAGGTATTGGTAACCTGATTCGGTAAAGAATTCCCATGGCGATTTACCAGCTGGACAATAATGTGACCAACAATCTGCTGCCAGCATTGCTTCAGCTTTTCGCTGGGCGGAGTTAGACAACACAGAACTATATTTTAGTGCTTCTAGCCCAGCTTTTGACCTTTCTGCATTATGTGAGGCAATAATCTGGTCTACTGATACTGCGGCTTCGATACTTCTGATTGGGGTGAATCCTGTAATCGAGTTAAGTATTAATAAACCAAGCATAATCAGTGTTAGCGCAGGAATCGAGAGAAGTTTAGCTCTAAAGTTGTTTTGTTGTGTCGGAATTAGCCAGTGAATCATCTATCTCTAGAATACACAGTTTTCGCTGGATTTTGTACTATTTAAGCTATAATTACTTCGAATGCTTACTAAGCTAAAAGGAGTTAAGAATGTCAGGTACTGACCCGGGCTATGAAGTAGTAGAGCTCTCTAAAGATCTTTTATTCTGTAGGATTATTGGAGATTTAGACATTGACTCATTAAAAGAGGCAATGAAGCTTCTATCAGTGATGGCTGAGAAATCGTCATCTTCGAGAATTCATTTGGTGATTGATATTGTAGCAATTGGTAAGTTTGTCACGAACATAACCGAAATTGCTCAGACAATGAATCCATTACGAGATTTAAATAAGAATGGTACTACCATCATCTATGGTAGACCGAATACAATATTAGAATCTGTAATGCTGTTTGCTGTCAAAATTGGGGCAGTGAACCAGCCCGCTAAATATGTAACTTCAATACAAGACCTAGAAGTTTCGACAGCTAAGTTGTTCTTGAAGGAAGAAGTACTAGAGCTTCTACTTGAGCAGTTTAGTAAGTAAGCCATTGGGACGGTATTACATGCCGTCCTTTTCCTTTGCTACAATGATTGTCTATGGACACATTCAAAGGTAAAGGGGATCCCCAGAACGTAATTGAGCGTATCAATGCTGCTAAGAACTGTTTAGTGCTAACAGCTGATAGAATTGACCCGGATAATGTTGCGTGTGTGCTTCTATTCGGAAAACTGTTTGATTCACTTGAAAAATCATCTACTATTGGTAGCTTTTATCATGCCCAGAAGGCCATGCCTAACTTCCCAGATATCAACAAGATCAAAAATCTTGATTTAGAGTCTATGGACTTCTCAGAATATGACCTTATTGCCATTGCGGATGGCTCTGATTGGAAGCAGTTCTTTCCTGATGAATATATAGAGAAGGTTAAGCATAAGGTGATTTTAGTAGATCACCACGAAGGTGAAATTGCAGAACAAATTCCAGAACAAGTTTTGACTAGGCCAGCAGCATGTGCCGCTCAGATTTTGATAGAAGAACTATTCGAACACTTTAACCTTGAGCTTTCGGCCGAAGATGCACAATACGCCTACGAGGCACTTCTTTCTGATACAGGAAGATTCAGTTGGAACACATTTTCTGACAGCTACCAATTTGCGGCTAAATTGCTTGAAGCAGGTGCAGATCATGCCAAAGCTGTGGACTTCTCTATCCCTACGGAACAGCTAGAATTTATGGCTTGGGGTCTAGCGAATCTAGAGACTTTG
>CAYGMI010000090.1:0-1746 GCA_964351125.1 uncultured Candidatus Saccharibacteria bacterium
ATTAAGTTTGTCCACTTTGCATTCACACTAAACGTACCAAGTTCCAATCTCGATACATTTAATAAGGCATTTACCAAATTAATCATTCTCTGATTACCATCTATAATTTCGTTGATTAGTTTTAGTTGTTCTTCATTTAGGTTCCCTGCATCCCCACTAGTCAACATTTCTGCATACCATCCAATAGTTGAGAGTGGTGTTCTGAGTTGGTGGGAAGCTAAAGATACGAATTCAGTTTTAGCCCTATCTACTTCTTTTCGCTTCGTAATATCCTGCTGCATACAAACGTAGTATTTAGGCTCATCTTCCTCTTTGATAGGGTACACAGCTATCTGAGCTTGGTAGTAATCTCCTTCCTTACGTTTGTTTACAAGTTCTTCTACTGTCACATCCTGTACGCTGATCATCCCTTGCCAGATCTTGTTATAGATTTGCTCGTCATTTCTTTTACTCTGAAGCACTCTGATGTTTTGTCCTACGAGTTCTTTCGCGGTATATCCACTGATTTTGGCCCAGGCCAGGTTAGAGTAAACTATTTTTCCATCCACTTGTACAATCAAGATACCATCTGTTGCTGAGTCTACAGCCTGCTTGAATTTTTCTGTTTCAATGACCTGACGTTCGAACCTTTCTTTTTCTTCTTCTATTTCCTCGACTGTATTAGAAAGAGCCTGGGTCTTGTCGACTACCTTTTCTTCTAGGCTTGAGTAAAGTTCCTCTATGCGTTCGGTCATCTCTACAAAGGCATCGGCTAGTTGTCCAAATTCTCCGAACTTGGGTAGGTCTGTCTTGTCTAATCTTGCATGTAGGTTACCCTTAGATATATCTGCGGCAACTTTGGTAAGACTTCTTACTGGCTTAGCAATTGACCTATATATTAGGTAGTTGATCAGGGTGATCGCTACAAATGCTCCTACGATCGTTGCGGACCTATATACATCAATTCCTTGGGAAGCTGTGTTTAACTGTGTTTGTCTTAGCTCTGTAAAGAAAATTATCTCTTCTAGTATGTCGTGTGAGTGCTTTGAAATAGTATTTAGGTGTATGTTTATCTCGCTTTCTATAACAGGGTCAGTTTGGTACTCTGTGTTTAAATTTCTTAGGCTCACTAAGGATTCATATTCTTCTAAAAGTTTTGCGTAGTTGTCTTTTATTGACTTTAGAATCAAACTTTCTGTTTCACCTCTAAAGTACTGAGGTAGTAATCTTATAGATGCTAGGTCATATTTTTTTCTCCAGTTGGTGATCGCTGTATTACTTGAGTTTAAAGAGAGTTCTCTTGTTGCCTCGTTTAATTGCACAAAGTCTTGCAGTAACTGGGATGAGTCTACCTGAGACTGAAACGAGGAGTTGAATTCTTCACGTGCTACGTTAGAGAGGGGGACCCATACTATTATAAGTAGGAGTGATGCCAAGGAGTTCAGAATTAGGGCAGTTTGTAGCTTCATCCAGTGCTATATATAAATATGTATACATACTATCAAAGTGCAAGACCGATTCACAGATAGATATCCCTAAAACAGCATATTGACATTGTGACTTAGATGTGATCCAATATAGCGCACTATATAAATAAAAACTATTTTATTACTTTTAATTAATAGAGATATGCACAAAAAACTATTTTACAGCGTATTGCTGTCTGGTTTTGTGTTGGGATCGTTTGCAACTTTCTTTCTGAGCCTTAACTCAGTTCAGGCTGCTGCGTTCACCGAATTCTCTGTGAGAGCCTCTAGGCACGAAGTA
>CAYGMI010000091.1:0-1718 GCA_964351125.1 uncultured Candidatus Saccharibacteria bacterium
AAATACTCTTCCATCACCACTTACAACATAATGAAACGGAATATCTGTAAATCCTGGTCTGCGTTCGTTAGCGTTTAAGTAGTAAAAGAGCCCTCGGTACCAATCTTTATCTTGAACAATAAACTCAGACGATGGGGCAAAAATTGGAATAACTACAATGCTGGATGGAATACTGTATGCGTCGTCTGGCTGCACAGAGCTAGCATCAATACTTAATTGTTGCAGGCTGAGAATTTGGGCATTTACAGGACTTAGTAATGGTCCCACAAATAGTGCCAAAGCTATGGTTAGTGTAAATGTGTTTAGGAATTTATTGAGCATCGAATTATTATATCAGCAATCCAAAGAAGTATAGACGTGAAAAAGGACGAGGTACGGGGAATTAGCATCGGAGCACCAGCATATGTGCTCGGGAGATTCCCGGTCTCGTCCTTTTTGCCTCTCGGCTATCGCGACTTAATCGCTGAACCTGTAGAATATGGTCAGTCTACAGGTCCAAGATGATTGAACATCATCTAAGGTTCAAACCAACTTTGCCACATCCGGCCACCTCCGCGTCATCGCATCAATATTATCAAACCCGCACACCCGGTCATCTGGGTCGCAGCGGGTCGAAGCTGTTGCATGGAATATTACTCCTTTCGGTAGATCCATGTTCAGCCTCGCACTACAAAATCTGTTGTTCTGTAGTGTGAGGCTGAGGCCTCACTTTTGTTAAAAAGTTCTATAGTTATTATATCACTATGAGACTTATTCTGACAACTACCAGCTAAGTAGATACGCTAATAGGCCATCGGTTGGATCAACCCTACCCTGTTTGATTGCCAGGTCTAGACGCATTAGTCCAAATGCCAACTTTTTAATCTGAACCATCGAGAACCTACGTGCTTTTTGTTGAACTTTCTGGAGCACAAATGGAGCCATTCCTAGCTGATGGACAGGTCTGCCAGATTCTTCTGCATCTTTTACTTTGGCAATTAACCACAATTCTCTATTAAGCATCGCCAGAATATACTGCTCATTCTGACCAAATCTAATAAGTCGATCAAACTCTTTAATTGCATTTGCCTGATTTCCATTGGCTAGAGAGTCTAAGAACTTCCAAATATCGCCTGATTGCTCGAGACCACTAGTTAATCTCACAACATCTTCAGTTACCGGGGACTCATCGTAAAGACTTAGCTTCTCTAATTCAGAAGCTAGCACACCTTTTTCTCCCGCAGTAATTAATACTAGTAGTGACGCTACTCCGTAATCTAGCTTTAGCCCCATCTCCTTTGCTCTAGCAGTAACCCAGCTTTCTATATCTCTATCCTTTTGCCCTTCAAATTCCACTACTTTCGCTTTTTGCTTTAGATGCTTCAGAACTGCCAATCTTCCATCAACTTTACCTTGATGCCAGATTACTATTGGCTTATCTATCAACAAGTCCAGATTATCAAGAATATAATCAGCATACTTAGAACTCGTCAGTAGTCTTTTGGCCAAAACTACTTTGTTTGCACCAAATAAAGTAGTTGCACCTACCATCCTGTGGAATTGATCTACGCTAGTATCATCTGCATCTATAACTTCCAGCTCCAACCCATCTGACACAAGAGATTCTGACTGCTTATGTGCAGCCTCGAAACTAGAGAAGTCGTCCTCCCCATGAAATAAGTAGATCATTTATCTAGAAATCAAATATATTCTCAAGTCCTGTAGAGACGTTGATTGTT